>JBOHXA010000511.1:0-1382 GCA_050737335.1 Limisphaerales bacterium
CGCTGTGTGCGAGGAGGAATAAAGCCCTGTCCAATCTGTCTGTTGGACGAAGCGCGCGGGCAACACGGCCAAATCCAGCTTCAATTTTTTCTGAATCGAATTTGAAGCAGACCAATCGTATGCGTTGGTTCCCCAAATCCACAAACTCCCGTCTGTTTTTAAAAGCAAAAAGCCTGAACCGCCGGCGGCCTGCGACCAATTGCTTTCCGAACCAATGCGCGTGAGGTTAAAAGCGCCGGTTTGCCTCCATGCGCGTTGGGACGGATTCCATTGCCTTGCCAGGCTCCACAAACTGCCGTCGGACTGAATGCCGATGGCTTGAAAAAAAGACGCAGCCACGGTGATCCAGTTGGAGCCGCCAATAAATTGAATTCGGCATCTGTGCGGCGCGATCGTGTCCCATGCGCCGGCCCAATTGGTTCTGAGATCAAATGCGAACGTATCAGCCCACAACCTGCCGTCCGGCAGCACCGCGTAAAGCGTGTCATAGTTAGCCGCAAACTTGATTTCCCTTGAATCGTGCAGGCGCGCCGGACCAGGCGGCGACTCAATCGGCGTCAGCCATTCCCAAAAACGGAAGTAGATCCCATTGGTAACGACAAAGATGAACGCAAACGAAGCGAGAATAGTAAGACCATTGCGCCAACGAAGTTTTCCCATCGGATGCAGCCATTTGAAGTTCCAATAAATCAGTCCGCCCAAGACGAGCAGCAATGTCGGAACGCCCAGAAAAAGTTTGAGCAGTTCGAGTCCGACTCGCCGCGTAAAAACGCTGCCGAAGGTTGCAACTTCGTAAAAACAAATCGCGCCGGCAACAACGATGGCCAGCCCAATGGCTTGAAGCGTCGTGGGCGCGAGCGTGGAGGCGTAAAACGAAATGAAGAAAATTGCCGCGGCAGCCACAAAAATCAAATCGTTGAATTCGCGCGCCCGTTCGATGATAAAGGGCATCAGGCCGCCCAGGAGTAGACTCAAAATCAGCCCGACAAAAAACTTAATGCCGAATTGTGCCCGCCGCGAAACCGGCAGGCAAAACTGCGATGCGATGACGCCAAGCCGGTGTTCCTCAGCGATGGCGGCACTGCCGATCAGCAGCGGCATCAGCAGCCAGAGAACCCAGACCTGTTCGAGTATCCCAAGGACAATTGGATCGGCAAAATGAGAATGAACTTTGCGGATGACGACGGACGCCAGATGCAGCGCGAGAATGAGCCCGGCAATTAGAATGTTCACCTGGTGCAGTTGCAGTTCCTTCCAAACCAGCGCGGAGAACCAGCGGCGCCGGCGATCTGAAACCATTATCCGTTCCGAAATTCTCTTGCGCGAGGGGAATGCGATGTCGCCGCCCGTCCACTCCACGTCTTGCGCGCGAAGAAACAGTC
>JBOHXA010000512.1:0-3323 GCA_050737335.1 Limisphaerales bacterium
GTTTTATTGGTCGTGATCCCGGTCGCCAAATCGGTGCCGGTCGGAGGCAGGTTCACCACCGTGATCGTGCCGGCGCGGAGGGAAACGGTGGTCAGGCACAGCAGGGCGGAAATGCCGCCGCGAACATTGAGAATTTCAGGAATGTTTTAATTTTCATATTAGGGAATTGACCTTCGCGGTTAATAGATGGTTCAACGTGGTTACGCGTGATTCTATTTTAGCAACTCTGGCAGATCACTATCCCATAATTCATCCAAATCAACAATGGACAAAATGGCAATTCGCATGGACAAAATGGCTCAAAAGGCTGGAAAACTTGACTTGGGCAGTGTGACTGCGTCCAAATTTTCGCAGTCGCATGAAGTCCGAGACGTCCAAAGCTCCGAGTCCACAGACAGTGGATTTTGAAATACAACAATCCGATACGCCGTATGGCGTTCACGGCGATTTTGTCTTTACAAAGCGAACAGCGGAACATGTCGCCCCTGAGGGGGCTTTTACTGTTTTTGGCGACATATCTACAAAGATGTCGCCCCGAACGGAGCTTGGGGAGAGGCGAGAGGGCGGAAATGTCGAGAGACGGAGGATGGGCTGATTCATGGAAAATAATGGGAATGACTTTCGGTACAACCCTCCCAGGGTTGATGAGATTTTCATGCGTTTTACCCAGGGTAGCCTAGACAGTCGGCAACCCAGGGCTGAATGATTTGAATTGTTTCAGGATTCATGCGTTTGCAAGACGTCACCAGGATTTTATGGCTCCTCGTGAAAACGATATTGGCCAGCACCAACCACGCATTTGATTGACGCATCCGTATCCGAAACCGCCAGCACACCCGGGTCCGTCGTTCCGGTTTTGGCGGGCCATATACGTTTTCCGGATTCGTTAAGCGTAACATTTCCGTTGGATGACTTTGGAATGTAAATGGAAGCGCGCGTATTTGCGGGGATTTTAATCGCAAGTGAAAAGCTGCCATCTTTGTGTTTGTCCCAGCGCGTGGTAATGAGTCCCTTAACTGTGGGAACCGTTCCTTCGGCAAAGGTCAAGCCGCCGGTTGAAGGGCGAACATCGAAGGTCGCGAAACCGCCGCTGGTGGGCTGGATGCCGCAGATGTATTTCAGGAATATATAAGCCGGATAGGAAGTCCAGGCGTGGTTCACCTCGCCACTGGTGTCCCAAGTCTCCCAATTGGCTTTGTTCTGTTCGAGCATGGGACGATAGCGCCCCAGATCGCGCACGACGAATGCGCCGCCACCGGCATTCAACATCCCGCTGTAAAATGCGTCGCCGCCATAACCACCGATGTCCGGTGTACCGTTTTTTTCGATCGCGTCGAGAATTTTGGACTTTTCCGCAGGGTTTTCGATGTTGAAACGTAGCGCCCACGCCGAGGCCAATGGAAAGAACGCGTTGGTGTCCGTCCGCGCGCGATAGTATTCGCCGTTGAACAGAAAGGAATTGATGCCGTCGCTGACTTCGTTTGCCTGCCGGGTATATTGCTCACTACGGTTCGCCTGGCCCAGCAGCGAACAGACGCGGGACGCAATGCGAAGGTCCTCGAAATACTCGCAAGCCGTGGCGATATTGTAGCCGGCGTGGGGCGTGTTGCCGCCGGCGTAATCTGTAATCCGCGCCGTTCGAGGATTGAGCAGCATGGTTTTCGGGTTCTGCCACTGCTTGAGCCATTTAAGGAGGCGCGTCAAATGCGGCGACATCTGGTGCAATAGCGTCTGGTCACCCGAAAACAAATACTGCTGCCACAGTAACCCTGGCCAGTACATGGACCATTCGGCGCATTGAAAGATTCCGGCCGGACTGCAATCGTGGAGACTTCCGTTAGCCATTTGCTCGCCCGCATAATCGCGAACGACTTTGTCAATCATCATCGTGTCACGGTCGTTGTAAAGGAGGACGTTCCCGATATTCCAGCTATCGGCCAGCCAGGGCGACTGTTCCCGATTGGCATCCACGCTGATGATGCCCTGCTGGACGTTCTGCCGCGCCGACCGTTCGCACATTTTGTAAATATCATTGAGCAATCGGCTCGAACACCGAAATCGTCCTTGAACATCTGCCTCACAGTAAGCCGAGATTCCGCGCACGTCGGAGGATTTTAAGTTGCCCGCATAGCCGGTGATTTTGAGGACCTGGAACGACACATGGCGGCCAAAGTCGGCGTCCCATGTTTCTGTGCCGCCGTGGCAGGTATATTCATCCCATCCGGCGGGTTTGCGCAGGCCCGTCATTTCGTAGTATGCGACGCGCACGACATTTCCGGGGTGGTTCGCTCGCATGGTCAATTTGGGCCAACCGTCAATGCAACGGCCGAAATCCACGAGCCATGCGCCATTGGTATATGTGATCCTGACGGGCTTGAGCGCGGCCTGTTCGCGCTCCAGCGGCGCCATTTGGGCGAACAGGCGATAATCAGAGCGATCCACGACAGTGGCCGCGGCCCAGGCAGAGTCGTCGAAGCCGGTGGACTTCCAACCAACCGGTTCCAACCGCGAATCAAATTGTATCGCCGCGCGATTGCTAAACCATCCAGTAAAATACGTCGCGTTTGTCTCGATGAATGCGGTATGAGCCAGGATTTTCCACGAGTCATCACTTGCAATTGTCGAAGATGATCCGTCCGGAAAATTAAGACGCGCTTCCAACAAAAAGGCCGGTTTGGCATTAACACCCGAATCATGCCAGGTGCCCTGCCAATGGCCCAGGGCGGCGAATACGTTCGTACCGGGCTTCAAGATGGGAGTAATGTCGTAGGCATTGTACTGGCCATAATGATATGGATCGCACCTCGCGGGGCCGCGGCCGAGTGAACGCCCATTGCAATAAAGGAGATAGTCGTTGTGGGCGGTCACATAGACTTTGGCCAGGGACGGCTTCTTCGTGACGACAAATGTTTTCCGGAAATAGGCAAAGTTGTTTTCATTGGTCGTTCCGTCCCAGATATACTTTGCTGTCCATTCGCCATTGTTGAGTCCAGTGTCAAAAAACGCGGGCGCGCTGTAAGGGCCGGCCTTGCCGGTTTGGTCCCAAATTCGGACTTTCCACCAGAAGCGGGTCGCGGCGGGCAATGCCTTGCCCGTGTATTGGACTGAAGCTGATTGGTCCGAATTTATCCTGCTGCTGTCCCACCAAATTCGTCCCGAGTCCACAGTTCCCGGCCCTGAGTCGAGTGGATTTTGAAACAGAATAATTTGATAAGCCGCCTGGCGTTCACCGCGAGTGGCATCCGGAGACATCCAGGTGAAACGGGTGGAATCACGATCAATGGCCAGGGGATTGTGAACGCCATTGACGAGGAGACCGGCAG
>JBOHXA010000513.1:0-5356 GCA_050737335.1 Limisphaerales bacterium
TTGACGTGGTTGGAAAAAAAATTGAACAGCAAATCCGTAAGCGTCACAGTAAAATCAAGGCGCGAAAGCACAAGGACGCCGCCAAATTAAAAGAAGTAAAACGCGATGTCGGCGTTTAACCCGGCAATGCCGGAACGACCACAGATTCGTAACCGGATGGACATGGCCAATAACCCCCGTGTCCCTTTGTCCCAGGCGCTCATTCTCCGCGCCCGCGCCCTGTTGCCTATCGCAACCCCGCCGGTTGAGAACGCCGCGGTGGTTATTTTCGGTGGCTGCGTTGCCGCGGCCGGCTCCTGGGACCAAATACCGGGCAAATTGAGGCGCGCTGCCGCAACCGTTGACCTCGGTGAAACCGTCATCCTGCCCGGACTAATCAATGCCCACTGCCATCTCGATTACACCGATATGGCCGGGTTTTGGCCTCCGCCCAAAAAATTCACCGATTGGATTTCCTGCATGCTGGCGGCAAAGGCGGAATGGAGCTATTCAAATTACGCCCGCTCCTGGCTCAACGGCGCAACGATGCTTTTGCAAGGCGGCGCCACCACCGTCGCGGACGTCGAAGCCGCGCCGGAATTGCTCCCGGATGTCTGGGATTGTACGCCGTTACGGGTCTTTTCTTTTCTGGAAATGACCAATGTCCGCTCGAAACGCAAGCCGGAAGATATCCTGGACGAAGCGGTTCAAAAAATTGATTCGCTTGGCCATCACCGTTGCGCCGCCGCGCTTTCACCGCACGCTCCCTATTCGACTTCCTCCGATCTGCTGCGCCTCTGCGCGCGCGTCGCCCGGGAAAGGAATCTCCGGACCGCCATTCACGTGGCTGAATCCGCCCAGGAATTTGAAATGTTCGCCCACGGCCGCGGTGAGATGTTCGACTGGCTCAAAAAGAACGGCCGCGACAACTCCGATTGCGGCCTGGGCACGCCCGCGCAGCACCTGGACCGCGCCGGTCTGCCCGGCGTCAATTTCATGGCCGTCCACGCCAATTATCTCGGCGATGAAGATTTCGATCTGCTCGCAAAGCGCCACGCCAGCGTCGTCCACTGCCCCCGCAGTCATCAGTATTTTCAGCACAAGAAATTTCCATTGGATAAGTTGCTTGCGGCGGGAGTGAACATCTGCCTGGGGACCGATAGCCTCGCAACGGTTGCTCAAAGTGGAAAAGAGAGTCTGGAATTGAACTTGTTTTCTGAAATGCAGGCTTTTTGGCGTTCCCATCCCGCCCTCGCCCCGGAAATGGTCCTTAAAATGGCCACGGTCAATGGTGCGCGCGCGCTCGGTCTGGCCGGCAAACTGGGTGAAATTTCCTGTGGCGCTTATGCTGATTTAATTGCGGTTCCGTTCACTGGCAATATTTCATCTCTTTTTGAAACAGTATTGAACTTCCAGGGGCGCGTGAGCGCGTCCATGATTGGCGGCCAATGGGCAATTGCGCCTCTGCATGCCCAATGAGTTTGAGCCACGAACCGGAGTTGGCAGCGATCCCCTGTCTGAATGAAACGCTTCGAAACTGACCTCGCCGAACGGCTCGCGAAGCTGCGCGAACAAAACCTTTTCCGCGAATTGCGCCTCGTGGAATCGCCCCAATGTCCTCGCATTAGAATTGGCGGAGGAACTTTTCTCAATTTTGCCTCCAACGACTACCTTGGCCTGGCCAATCATCCCGCGCTCAAAGAGGCCGCCGCGCGCGCCGTTGAAATATATGGCGCCGGTTCCGGCGCTTCCAGGCTCATCTGCGGATCACTCGCCCCATCGCATGAACTCGAAGCGGCCATGGCAAAATTAAAAAAAACTGAATCCGCCCTGGCCTTTTCCACCGGCTACGCCGCGGCGCAGGGGGCCATCACCGCCCTGCTGGGCAAAGAAGACGTCATTGTTCTGGATAAACTAGTCCACGCCTGCATCGTGGACGCCGCGCATTTGAGCGGAGCCAGGATTCGCGTCTTTCGTCATAACGACCTGGAGGATTTGGAAGACAAACTGAAATGGGCCGGAAAAAATGCCGATCCTGCCCAAAACTGCCCTCCCCGCGTCCTCATCGTCACCGAATCCATTTTTTCAATGGATGGCGATGCCGCGCCTCTGCCGGAAATCGTCGCGCTCAAGGAGAAGCACGGCGCCTGGCTGATGGTGGATGAGGCGCATGCAACGGGCATTTTCGGCAAAAATGGGGGCGGCCTAATTGAAGAATTCGCGCTGACCGGCCGCGTTGAAGTTCAAATGGCCACGCTCGGCAAGGCCCTTGGCGCCGCCGGGGGGTGCATCTGCGGCTCGCGTCAACTGGTGGATTTTCTCATGAATCGCGCCCGGCCATTTATCTTCTCAACCGCTCCAGTCCCAACCGCGGCAGCCGCGGCTACTGCGGCTGTCAGTCTGGTGCAATCCCAGGAAGGCGAAAAACTGCGCCAAAAGCTCATGTCAAACATCGCCGATTTTCAATCCGCTTTTGGAGAATGCCGCTCCTCATCACCATCCTCAAATGACCGCGCTGGCGCCAACCGGCCATCCGCCATCATCCCGATCAATCTGGGCGACGAACAAAACGCCCTGGATGCCTCAAGCGAACTGCGCGCTCAACAGATTTTTGTTCCCGCCATTCGCTACCCATCCGTCGCCCGTGGCGCCGCTCGCCTCCGCATTACCTTAAGCGCGGCTCATTCCCGGCAAGACATTTTTTCGCTCGTTGAGGCGCTGAAAACATTGGATATTGTGACCTGATTTCGCGACGGATGAACAGGATTGCCCAACTCGACCACAAATACGTCTGGCACCCTTTCACGCAAATGCGTGAGTGGCTGCAACAGCAGCCATTGGTCGTCGTTGATGGCAAAGGCGCCGTGTTGCGGGATATTCACGGACGCAAGTACCTCGACGCGAATTCCTCGATTTGGACAAATCTGCACGGCCATAATCATCCAAAAATCAACACCGCGATCTCCCTGCAATTAAAAAAGATCGCCCACAGTTCAGCTCTGGGCCTGGCAAATGAGCCAGCGTCCTTGCTCGCGGAAAAACTGGTCCAGGCGACTCGACAACAGAGCCGCGCGCGTGCGCAAGCGGGATCGGCTGCAATGTCACGTCTCGAAAAAGTGTTCTTTTCCGACAACGGCTCAACCGCGCTCGAAGTGGCCCTCAAAATGGCCTATGAATTTGCCCGGCGCGCAAAACAGTTAAAACGGCCAAGATTCCTGTCCCTTCAGGGCGCTTATCACGGCGATACCGTGGGCGCGGTCTCGCTCGGCCACATTGACCTGTTTCACCGGGCCTATCGGGGCCTGCTCTTTAAATCGGATAGGGCAATGTCGCCCTATTGCTATCGCTGCCCCTTCAATCGCGCAAAACCGGAACGAGCCGATGCCCGCCAAACGCGAAAATGCAACTGGGAATGCGTCGCTAATACTGAAAAACAATTCGTCGCGCAGAAGAAAAAAGGCAATCCATACGCCGCCTTTGTGTTTGAACCGCTCATGCAGGGCGCCGCCGGAATGATCGCCCAACCGCCCGGCTGGTTGAATCGCGTTTCAGAAATTGCCCGGTCGCACGGTGCGCTCTTGATTGCCGACGAAGTCATGACCGGATTCGGGCGGACGGGCGGCGGAACTGGCGGCCTTTCTCCTCCCCATTGGTTCGCCTGTCGAAGCGAAAACGTTCATCCCGATTTCCTTTGCCTCGCAAAAGGACTCACGGGCGGCTACCTGCCCATGGCCGCAACCCTTACAACCGCCCCGGTATTTGACGCCTTTCTTGGCAGATACGATGAATTCAAGTCGTTCTTTCATGGACACAGTTACACTGGCAATCAGCTCGGCGCCGCCGCGGCACTCGCCAATCTTGAAATCCTGCGTGCAAAACCATCCCTCATGGCGCGGCAGCAACTGGAAGCGAATCTGCGCCGCGAATTGCAATCGCTTTGGCAATTGCCGAATGTGGGCGACATCCGGCAGGTTGGCCTTGTGGCCGGAATTGAACTCGTAAAAAACTGGCGCACGCGCAAACCATTTGCCCTGCGCGAACGCGCCGGCATCCGCGTTTGCGAAACCATGGCCGCCCGTGGTGTCCTCACGCGCCCCGTCGGAAACGTCATCGTCCTCATGCCGCCTTATTGCACAACACCGGCCCAGTTGAAAACCATGGTTTCGGTATTGCGTGAGAGCGTCAAAACGACCGTGGGAAACGAGGTAACGGATCTCTGACTTTCGGTTCGCTTCAATGCTTCAACATTTCAACCAACCCGCGCTTGAAATCTCAATCAAAATCGCAAACCACAAATCGCAGCGCGAGCGTGACGCGCCGCCTTCGCCAAATTCGCCACGTCGCCCTGGACCTGGACGGCACCATCTACCTCAACAAAACCCTCTTTGAAACAACCCTGCCCTTTCTCTCGTTGTTGGAACGTCTGAACATTGGTCATACTTTCCTGACCAACAATCCGTCCAAAAGCATCGCGGAATATCTTGCCCACCTGGGCAAAATGGGCATCCAAGCCGGCGCCGAACAGCTTTACACATCCACCCAGGCCACCATTGATTTTCTGAAAAAGGATTTTGCGCGCGTCCGTCGCCTCTTCGTTCTCGGCACGCCAGGGCTTTGCGATGAATTGAAGCGCGCCGGATTCGAACTCATGCCCGACGATCCCCATATGCCGCCGGATGCCGTGCTTGTCGGCTTTGACCAAACCTTGACTTACAGTCGGTTGTGCCGCGCCGCCTGGTGGATTAAACAGGGAAAACCATTTTTCGCCACGAATCCCGACCTCGTTTGTCCCACCGATGAACCCACGATTTTGATTGATTGCGGGTCCATTACAGCCGCCCTGAAAAAGGCAACCAATCGTTCACCCCATAGGGTCCTCGGAAAACCCGATCCCGCGATGCTCCGCGGTATTTTGCAGCGTCATTGTATTGCGCCGCAGAACCTGGCCATGGTTGGCGACCGCCTTTATACAGATATGGAAATGGCCCGGCGCGCCGGCGCATTGGCCATTTTGGTATTAACCGGAGAAGCCACCGCCACCGAAGCCGAAAAGTCAAATCCCAGGCCCGATTTGATTGTCCCTAGCCTCCGTGAATTTGGCGAAATGTTACAATCCAGCGTCAAACGCTAAATCACTGCGAAAGACACCGCGCCGATATCTAATGACTCAATTTTCCCAACAACGCGCAAACTCCCTTGCAGCCCTCCTCGAAAAGCCCCTGGACCTCATCGTCATCGGTGGCGGCATTGTCGGCGCTGGCATCATTCGGGATGCGGCGATGCGCGGACTTCGCGCAGCCCTTGTCGAACAACATGATTTTGCCTCCGGCACCAGCAGTCGGTCCAGTCGTCTCCTGCACGGTGGAATTCGTTACCT
>JBOHXA010000514.1:0-3759 GCA_050737335.1 Limisphaerales bacterium
GGTGATGGCATATCGGAAGCTAAGTGAAAACCGGAAGGCAAGCGTCTTTCGGGAAATCGCGGGATACTGCGACGGGAAAAAAAGACCAACTTCGCCTTCCGTCTATTTTAATCAAAAAACTTAGAAAATATGGCAAAATCTATACGCTTAACCGAAATTGACACACAGCGGGCCAGTTTTGGACCGCCAGCGGCGCGGGGCTTGTTCTGGGAACATTGGTTCGATAACGAGCCGGACAACCAGAGACTTCGGCCAAATCAGAGCCTGGACGAGCACGGTATTTGGGAAAGGGCGATCAATCTCGAGATTTTAGCCATGGATGGCAAAAAATGACCGCTTTTCCCCCGCCGGAACCCGCGCGGGTCTGGCCAAAGTCATTCCAGAGTCAAATAGACGCGGCTGCCGTCCCGCCGCAATTTTCCGGCAGGATTCAGGGAAAGCCCCAGGCGGTCCGGACCAATCACTCCACCCTTTATGATATAATCTCGGACCGCTTTTGCGCGGTTGAGGGCGAGGCTTGCCAGGGCCGATTCGGGGACAGGAATGATCGCCGTCAATAGTGCTTCTTTAGGGTTTGAAGTTCCGGTCGGTTTTTGGGGCGACGCTTGAGGAGCGGCAGCGATCGGTCCGGCTTCCGATGTATTGGAATGTGTCAATAGCTCCGCTTGTTTTGGAAGTTTATTTTCCGATGACTGTATCGCAGTTGCGATTGCGGAAAGATTTGTATTTGCGGCAATGATGGCCGGGGTAATTCGCCCGTCGGCAATGGCTTGATTGTAAAGTTTGTCTATCAGGCGGGAACGTTCTTTGGGAGTGATATTCAGTTGATCTGGCGCAACCAATTTCCTTTGAGATTTGCCCAGGGAGTTCCATCTGCGATCGCGAAGTTCTTTTTCAAAGGTGATTCGCCGCAACTCCTCGCGGTCAGTGACTGGATCTACGCTGCCGGAGATTTGAAGTTGCAGGCCCGGGCGGTTATAAAGCGCCTTGACCAGCACGTCGAGTTTCTTTTTGCTCGCTTCCGTCAATTTTGTGCTGGCGGGAGCGAAGTCGTCGTAACTCAATTCATGCCCGCCGCCGCCAAATGCCGCGCCCAAGAATGAAAATGGCGATGTCGCGACTTTGGTCAGGATATTCATCAAAGCCCGTTCCACCACCTTTCGAATCCGAAACATGGGATCGTTCAGACTGCCATCAATGGGAACGTCCAGAATAATTCTGCCCTGTCTGTCTTTGAGGATGGCGACGGCCAGACGCACCGGGAGTTTGGTTGCGGCCGGACTGTCCACCTTGCCGCCAAACTCGAATTGATTGACCGTAATCACATCCTGCGATTGTAGTTTTTGTCCGGTGACGCCGCAGTGAACGTCCACACTCAGCGCGCCCTGGGCGATGCGGTAACCCGCGTATTTTCCGGAATACGGGCTGACGGGCAGCAAATTCATGTTCGTCATGAACAGGCTAACGAAGGTGGGGAGCGTGGCGCTAATGCGCCCGGTGACGTTGACGGGGCTGGCGCCGTCCACAAGGGCGCCGAAAGACAAATCGGCATTCGGCAGATTCGTTGAGCAAATTCCAGATAGCGTTCCATTTGCATTCTGAACGTCCAAACTGACGTGGGGCATCACAGACGTGTCGCGAAAACTGATGTCCGCATTGGTGATGGTGATCGTGGCGATCGCAACCGGCGGAATGGCGTTCGTCGTGGTCGGGGAAGCCTTCGCGGGTGGCGAGGGGTTCTTTTGGGTGATCGGGCCAGCCGGGGGCGGGCGCAGCGCCGCGATCCAATTGATGGTTCCATTTGTTTCAACAATGATCCCCGCGGAAACGTCTTTTATAAAAATCCCCCGAATTGAAGCCGATGGGGGATTCAGGTTCGCGTCAATTCCCGAGACTCGAACGGTGTCCCATTTCAACAGGTTTTCATCCCGGATGCTGTCCACCACCTGAAAATGGTCCAGCCACGTGTCGCCCCGAAATGTCAGGTCTGGCGGCTCGTGACGGTGCTCATGAAAATCAATTTGGCCGTCCAGACCCAGATCGGCGCTCGGAATAAGAAGGTTAAAGCGCGATTCGATGTATGGCGCCAGCGTCTCCAGGTCAAGCCGTGCCAGCGCGAGTTGCGCGTCAACCGTGGGCGGCGACAACCGGGCGGTGAGGTCCACGTTAATTTTGCCGTTCCGGTTCCAGTCCAACGAGAGGCGCGCCGTGGCATTGGTGTTTGGAATATTGGAGATATTTTTCACATCCAAATTGATATGGTTCAGGTCCAGGGTCGCCGGTCGGCCATACCCAAGGTCCAGGAGGTGAGCCTGGCAATTGGTGAAGTTGATCTCATGGATGACGCCCGTCCATTGATTGGTCGTATTAATCAGAGCGGCAACGGCATTGGTGATCGTGTTCAAAAACAGCAAAACTCCGCCGGGCGCCGCCGGTTTGCTGACTTTCGGTTGGGCGATTTGAATGACGTTCACGGTTTTATTGGCGCCGCGTTTCAAAAACAATGCCGCTTCGGAAAATTTCATCAGGCCGATTTCGCCATGGTGGGTTTGAAGATTGCCGCTGACGCCCGTCTGGGAGAAATGGACCAGGTCAATGGTGTCGTTGGTGGCGCCTTTTTGCGCCAGCCTGAAGTTCGACACGCCAAAGGCGGCATTGGTAATGGCCGCAAGATGATTGGATGGAGTCCATTCAAAACGATAATTTGCGCAAAAACCGGCCTGGCCGCTCCGAATATCAAAGTTCACGATGTCCTGGTACAGGGGCTTGAACTTGTTCATGGTGACGTCAAAGATGATCGCCTTGCCGGCGGACCGGAGCGGGGTCAGGCAAAAGTTTCCGCGCCAGGCGAAATATTCATTGGCGTCCGTTTTGCCGAAAAGCCAGCCGGAACCGGCGGAGTCCGGGGCCGTGCAAACGTTGCTTGCGGCCAGAAATACAGGCCCGACGACGCGTTTGAACGGCGTTCGAACTGTATCATCCTCAAGGCTCAATTTCGCGCCCTGGACCTGAAGGCGCCTGACGCAAACCAACAGCGGCCCGGAGGATTGTTTGGGCGGCGCGTTAGTCGCATGGCTGGAATATTTTTCAACCAGGTCTGAGAAATTATAGGTGTAGTTCTTATTCATTTGCGCGCGCGCAAAGAGACCGCTGACGCTGATGGCGCGGAAGGTCCACTCTTTTCGGAAGACGGATGACAGTTCGAAATTTAAATAAACTTCGTCCCATGAGAGCAACGGACGGCCATCCTTGTCCTTGACGATAAGCCCGTGAACGGCCAATGAGGGAACAAACGGATTTACCGTCACCTTTTTTATGGTCACAGAGCGATCCAGGGCATGGGACAAATCCCGGATCGCCACGGAGCGAATAATCGGAGGCAGGACGAGAAACCCAATGATCGCGTAGAGGGCCAGAAGACCCAAAATCCATAAGATGCATTTGCGGATGGGGGACGGAAGCGATCTCCAGGGGTTCGTCTTCATGAGCGCGGCAGCAATCATGTCAAAATTGGGCCGCCAGTCAACGTTCTTGAGACGCACCTTTGCACTTTAATGTTTTCAACGGAGCACCCAAAAGCTAATGATTGGCAATGGTTTTGTCCCGTCGCACGGTGGCTGTCTTGCTGGTGCTGATGCTCTGGGGGGAATCGTTGCGCGCGGCCGTAACGGCGCCCGGCGCTGGCAATTCGAAAATGCGGCCGAACCTGGCCGGCAACGTAGCCCGTCCGCTCCGCTATTGGCCGTTGAACGGAGACTT
>JBOHXA010000515.1:0-1523 GCA_050737335.1 Limisphaerales bacterium
GCATTAGGGTTCCGCTGCCCACGAAGGTGCGCAGACCGACGATGGTATTTTTGATTTTGGCGCCGTTGATAATGCAGCCGTCCGTGACCACGGCATGTTCGATTTGGGCGCCGTTGATTTTGGAGCCGGGAAGGTAGCGCGGGCGTGAAAAAATCGGCGCGCTCATGTCAAAAAAGTTGAAGCGCGGCAATTCGTTGACCAAATCGAGGTTGGCCTCGAAAAAAGACCGGATGGTGCCGATGTCCTCCCAGTAACCCTGAAAGACATAGGAACAGACCCGGTGGGTGCTGATGGCACGGGGAATGATGTGCTTGCCGAAATCGGACAAGGGATTATCGAGCAATTCCTGGATGAGTTCGCGGTTAAAGACATAAATGCCCATGGAGGCGAGAAATCTCTCGCCGCCGTCCTTGATGCCGAGTTTATCGAGCCATTCGGAGGGCAGATGGAGGGAATCCAGGAGGGCGGGGTCCTTTGGTTTTTCCTCGAATCGTTTAATGCGGAGGTCCTCGGAGATTTGCATGATCCCAAAGGACTGCGCCTCGACGCGGCCGACGGGAATGGTGGCCACGGTGATGTCCGCGCCGTTTTCAATATGTTCGGCCACCATCTTGCGAAAATCCATGCGATAGAGTTGGTCGCCGCTGAGGATCACCAGGTAATCGAAATCATGATTGAGGAAGTGGGTGAGATTTTTCCGGACGGCGTCGGCCGTTCCTTCGTACCAGGACGTATTGGTGAGCGTCTGTTGAGCGGCAAGAATTTCGACGAACCCGCTGGTAAAATGGTCGAACTTATAGGTGCGGGAAATATGGCCATGGAGCGAAGTTGAATTAAATTGCGTGAGCACGTAGATGCGCCGGAACCCGGAATTGATGCAATTGGAAATGGGGATGTCCACCAGGCGGTATTTGCCCGCCAGCGGGACGGCCGGTTTGGCGCGGTCTTTGGTCAGCGGAAAAAGCCGGGTGCCCTGGCCGCCCCCCATGATGACGCACAGCACGTTGCTGGTATTAAGCGATTGGCGGCCGGTTTGCGACGTATTCATCCTGCGGGGGCAAATATAGCGGGAAATTTCCCGGCGGCAAGTTCCTTGACGACTACCACAATAGGACAGGCTGGCGCTGAAATCGGCAGTTTAAAACTCAACCAATAAGGACCCCGTATGAAAAAGCGTCTAACTTATATATCACCCATTCAACTTGGCATCGTGCAGGCCGTGGTCATGGGCGTCGTGTCGCTCATTTTTGTTCCCTTCCTGCTGTTGGGAGCCCTGTTTGGGCATCCGGGCATGGGCGCGGTGTTTATCATTTTCGTTCCGATTCTCTACGCAATCTTTGGATTTATTTCCGGTCTTGTTTCCGCCGTTGTCTATAACTTCGTGGCCAAATGGACGGGCGGAATCGAGTACGTTGCCTCGGAGGCGTCCCAAATCGTTTAGAGCGCGGGTTGACGGGGGAAACGCGAATAAGGGCATTGCTGGCCGCGGCGGTAACCGAGGCTTCAGCGGCGCTGTTCGACCG
>JBOHXA010000516.1:0-39348 GCA_050737335.1 Limisphaerales bacterium
TCTCAGAACGCTTTATCCGGATGTTCAACGGGCAACGGACTATTCATTCATGCTCAATGGCATTGGGCTGGACGCGGTGGTGATTTCCACTTCGGTGAAGTGGCATTTTCCGATGGCCAAAGCCAGTCTGCTGGCTGGAAAACATACCTTTATCGAAAAGCCGATGGCCAGTTCATCGGCCGAATGCGAGGAATTGATCGCCATCGCGGAAAAGCAAGGAGTGATCCTGATGACCGGCCATACGTTTCTGTATTCGCCGGTGGTACGAAAGATCAAGGAAATTGTTGAACAAGGAGATATTGGGGACATCCGATACATTTGCGCGCGCCGGCTGAACCTGGGTCTGTTTCAAAAGGACATCAACGTGGCCTGGGACCTGGCGCCGCACGACATTTCGATCATTCAACATATCATGGGCGAGCCGCCGATCGAGATCAACTGCCGCGGGTGCGCCCACATCACGCCCGGCATCGAAGACGTGACCATGATATGCCTGTCCTTTCCGAAACAGCGCACGGCGATCATTCACAATAGCTGGCTTGACCCGCGCAAAATTCGCGAAATGACGATTGTGGGGAGCAAACGGATGATCGTGTATGACGACGTGGCGCCGCTGGAGAAAATCCGCGTATTTGACGCGCGCGTGGAGACGCCGCCGCACTACGACACGTTCGCTGAATTTCAATACGCCTATCACTATGGCGACGTGTATGTGCCGTATGTCAAGCAGGAGGAACCGCTCCGAAGCGAATGCCAGCATTTTCTGGATTGCATTAAAAACGGGACCCCACCGTTATCGGACGGCAAGAACGGATTGGAGCTGGTACGAATCCTGGAAGCGTCATCGAGGTCCCTGAAGCTGGGCGGGGCGCCTGTAAATTTCCATCCGGAAAAGGATTCGATGGAAGAAGAAGAGGATCACCGCGATGAAATTGCAAAGAAGAGGAATGGCAAGCGAATTCCTGTGGCCCGGTTGACTTCGCGAAAACGCGCGGTCAAATTGATCCAAAAGATCGCGCGCCCGACGGCGCCGGAACTATTTCCGCAATGAGCGCGAAAGAGGAACCGACGCGTTTCCTGGCCGTTGGGGCGCGAATGGGCCGAAACGTCCGCATTTACGATTTTGCAAACATTTACGGCTGCGAAATTGGCGACGACGTAAGAATTGGGGCATTTGTCGAGATTCAGAAAGGCTCCAGGATTGGGAACCGGTGTAAAATCTCAAGTCATTCGTTTATATGCGAAGGCGTGACTCTGGAGGACGAAGTTTTCGTGGGCCATCACGTTGTATTTACGAATGATCTTTATCCCCGCGCCACCAATGAGGAAGGACAGTTGCAGAGCGAGAGGGATTGGCAATGTATCCCGACATTAGTCAAACGCGGGGCGTCCATTGGATCGGGGGCTGTCTTGCTTTGTGGAATCACCGTGGGCGAGGGCGCGATCATCGGGGCGGGAAGCGTTGTGACAAAGGACGTAGCACCCGGCGCCATTGTGGCGGGCAATCCCGCGCGGCCAATGAGAGCCGTCAAAGAGGTTTTGCATCCTGAAGTATTGAGCACCGAGCATTGAGTTGGACCTTGTGATAGCTGAAAACGTCATCAGCCCGGCGGTATCCATTCCGTTTTCCCGTGAGCGACGCTTTTCGCGCGCGGGCGGCGTGCAATGGACAAATCCAATTGCACATCCCGATTGGGACGAACAGATCGCCAGGCACAATGAGGGGCTGTCATTTTTTCATACCGCCGCATGGGCGCAAGTGTTGACAGAGACGTACGGATTTGAGCCGGTTTACTTCGTCAAAGAAGAATCGGGAGCGGTTCAATCCGTGCTACCGTTGATGGAAATCAAGAGCGCCCTGACGGGAGCGCGGGGGGTCGCGTTGCCCTTTACCGACACGTGCGAGCCTCTCTGCCAGGACAAGGCGGCTTTCCCCGAACTGTTCCGAAACGCAGTTGAATTGGCACAGGCCCGTGGGTGGAAATACCTGGAGTTTCGCGGCGGTGAATGTTTTTTCAACGGCAGGGCGCCCTCGCTTACCTTTTACCGGCACCGTGTGGAGATACCCCGGGACGAGGAGGCATTTTTTGGGAAATTAAAAAATGCAGGGCGACGGGCCATTCGGAAGGCCGAAAAGAGCGGGGTCCACGTGGAGATATCGCGAGCTTTCACCTCCGTTAAACAGTATTACGTGCTGCACTGTAAATCGCGACGACGGCACGGGTTGCCGCCACAGCCATTTTATTTCTTCAAAAATATCCAACGGCACATTTTATCAAAGGGCCTTGGCTTCGTAGCGCTGGCGCGCTGGCGCGATGTCCCGGTGGCGGGGGCGATATTTTTTCACTCAGGAGACAAGGGGATTTATAAGTTTGGAGCGTCGGACGAGGCCTTTCAACATGTGCGGGCCAATAATCTGTTGTTCCGGGAAGCGATTGGCTGGTTTTCGAGGAACGGGATCAAAGAATTGGATTTAGGGCGGACATCCCTGGCGAACGAGGGCTTACGCCGTTTTAAGCTGGGTTGGAATGCCCGGGAAGAGATTACGGGCTATTTTCGATTTTGTCCGTGGCAAAAAAGGTTTGTTCCCATGCGGGAGGAGGGTTACGGCTGGCACAACTTGGTGTTCAAGACGTTGCCGCTGGCGGCGTCGAGGCTGGCCGGCGAAATACTGTACCGGCACTGGGCCTGACCGCGGAAGATACCGGCATTTAATGAGGCGACAGGGAAAAGCTTAGCAAATAGAAACACAGGAGCACAAATGAAGACGTCAAATTACGATCAAAACACGGACCCGCCGGCAATGACGCCCGGGGACATTTATTTCATCCTTTTCCGCCACAAATGGAAGATCATTTTACTATCGCTAGCGGGCATCGCCGCGGCCGCGGCGTATTGGTGGTTCTATCCCCCGCCCTACCAGTCAGAGGCGCGGTTATTCATCCGCTGGGTTGAAGAAGTCCACCCTATAAACACCCAGAAAAATGCGCAGGTGACTTCGCCCGATGCCCTGGGCCAAAGCATCATCAATTCCGAAATGGAAGTATTGTCGAGCTTCGATCTGGCCAGGGAAGCGGCCAAGGACATTGGGCCTAAGAAGATTTTGGCCAAATATGGAGGCGGCAATGATCCGATTGCGGCGGCCGAGATCATCAAAAAGAACCTGGTCGTAGAGGCGCCGAAGCAAGATAGCGTGATTCATTTGATTTACAGCGACGCGGACCCGACGGTAGTCCAGCCGGTTTTAACTGAAATCATCAACGATTACTTGAACAAGTACATACAAGTGCATGAATCGAGCATGTCAGATGACTACCTGTCGCAGGAGACGGCGCAATTGCGCTCGCAAATTGACGAAACTGAAGATGAATTGCGCACGGCCAAAGCGGGCGCGGGAATTATATCGGTTCCCGACGCGGAAAAATCGTACACGGCCGAAATTGGATGGATCACAACGCAGTTAATCGAGGCGAAGGCTGATTTGGCGGCCGAGCAGAGCGACTTGAAAGCGCAACCGGAGGAGGAACAGACGAACCTCGCCGCGGCAACGCCGGGTCTGAATGTTCCAGAAGGCCGCATCGAAGAATACCGGCGGGTTTGCGCCAGGCTCGACTATCTTCAAAATCAGCAAAGCCAATACTACACCCAGCTAGGATATACGGATGAAAACCGGCTGGTGCAGGAGACGCAATTACAAATTGCACAAACGAAATGGCTCAAACAGAATTTAGAGGAACGGTATCCGGATTTGGTGGGGACTTATGAGCCGGCGACTCCAGGACAAAGCGCCAGCGCCGGGGGCGGCGAAGCGGATCGGCTGGCGCCGGCTTCGCTTCTGGCAAAAATTGACGTTTTGAAGCAGGAGTTGACGCAATTGCAATCGGAAGCGGTGAAGGTGGACACGGCGGAATCGAAAATAGCGGACCTACAACGCCGCGACGATATGCTGGAAGCCAACTACCAAAATTTCGCCAGCAGCCTTGAGCAGGCGCGCATAGAGGAAACGCTCGGACCCGGGCGCGTTTCAAACATCAACACCGTGGAATCGCCGACACCTCCGTACAAGAACCTTTCAAAACAAATCAAGGCGATGGTCATGATGATAGGCGGCGGGATTTTGGCGGGGTTGGCGTGGGCTTTCTTTATTGAATTCTACCTGGACACGTCCGTGCGGCGGACAAAGGAAATCGAATCACAGTTGAAACTGCCGCTGTTGATTTCGATTCCGGACATTAGCCGCAATGGGCACCGGCGGCTGATCCAGGCCGCCGAACGCCGGCAATTGCAATTTCAGAATCCGGATGGAGAGATTGACGGGACGTCCGGAATTCTATCGTGGGAAACCAGCAGTTGCCTGAACCCGTTTTATGACGCGTTACGGGACAAGCTGGTGAACTACTTCGAAAACGCCAGAACGATTGTCCAACCCAAGCTGATAACGGTGACCGGAACGGAAAAGGGCTGCGGGGTCAGCGCCATAGCGGCCGGGGTGGCAACGTCGCTGGCCGAAACGGGAGAGCGCGTATTGCTGGTGGACATGAAATTGGAACATGGGGTGGCGCAACAGTTCTTCCTGGGGCGGCCCTGTTGCGGGCTGGATGAAGCGCTGGCACTGGAGACGCGGGACTCGGCGCTGGTCCAGGAGAACCTGTACGTGGTGACAGCGGGATCACCCGACGAACGGTTCCAGCGCATTTTGCCCCGGTTATTCGTGTCATTGCTGCCGAGGATACGCTCGAGTGATTACGGCTATATCATTTTTGACATGCCGCCGGTAAGCCAAACGAGCATCACATCGCGCCTGGCCGGGTTCATGGATATGGTATTGCTGGTGATCCAGTCGGAAAAGACACACCTGGACGCCGCGCAGCAGGCCATCGCGCTGCTGGCGCATTCCAAGACCAAGATTGGCGTGGTTTTGAACAAGACACGCAAATATATACCGGAGCGTCTGCACCGGGAAACGTTAACGGACTTCTAAGATTGCATTCGTCACCGGGCGGCGCGGTCTTCAGCCTGTTGCTGAGATCTCGCCGCCCACACTTGACCCCTTTTATGCCCGCATCTGTTTTGAGCAACCGGATCTATTACCGGTTCAAGCCTTATTTGCCGTGGCGCCTGCGGATGGGGATGCGCCGTCTCGTGGCCCGGCGGAAACGGGACGCGTTCAGAAACGTTTGGCCGATCAATGAAGCCGCGGGGCGCATTCCCGACAACTGGCGGGGCTGGCCGGATAAAAAGAAATTTGCGCTTGTCCTGACGCACGACGTGGAGGGAGCCGGCGGACTGGCCAAATGCCTACGCCTGATGGAACTGGAACGCCGGCTCGGGTTTCGGTCGTCCTTTAATTTCATTCCGGAAGGCAACTACACGGCGCCTTCAGAGCTGCGAAATTTGCTCGTTGAAGGCGGGTTCGAGGTAGGTGTCCATGACTTGCGCCACGACGGAAAGCTATACTGGCGCAGGAATAATTTCATGGAGAGCGCGCGGAGTATCAACCGGTACCTGGAAAGCTGGAATGCGAGCGGTTTTCGGGCTGCGTTCATGCTTCACGATCGGGAACGCTTGCATCATTTGAACATCCAGTACGATGCCTCGACATTCGACACGGATCCGTTTGAGCCGCAACCCGATGGTGTGAACACCATTTTTCCGTTTTGGATTTCCGATGGAAACGGAGGGGGCTATGTGGAATTGCCTTATACGCTGCCGCAGGACTCGACACTCTACCTGGTACTGGATGAAAAATCGCCGGAGATTTGGAAAACGAAGCTGGATTGGATTGTGCAGCGAGGAGGCATGGCTTTGCTAAACGTGCATCCGGATTACTTGGGGTTTAGCGAAGACCGTGAGGCGTGCGAATATCCGGCCGTCTGGTATGAAGATTTTCTTTTGCACATCAGAGAGCAATACGCGGGCGAATTTTGGAACCCATTGCCGAAGGAAATGGCGCGTTGGTTCAAGCAGAACTATCGTCCCGCAAAAGCGGCCGCTCCGGCCTATTATTTCAATGGCGCCAACGGGCATCATCGAAAACGGACGATGCAGGAAGTGAACGCCGCGGTGGTATTATACTCGTACTACGCGTCCGACCCGCGGCCGCGGAGGGAGGCCGAGGTGTTAAGCCAGGCCGGGGCGGAAGTGGACGTCATATGTCTTCGGAAAGACCATTCTGAACGGGCGTATGAAAAGATTGACGGTGTCAATGTCTATCGCATTCCCTTAAAGCGCCGCCGCGGAGGCAAGTTGACGTACATCTTTCAATATGCGTGCTTTTTAGCGGCGTCATTTTCCCTTATGGCGGTTTGGAGCCTCCGGAAGCGTTATCGGCTGGTTCATGTACACAACATGCCTGACTTCCTGGTATTCAGCGGCCTGATCCCGCGATTGCGCGGAGCGAAAATCATTCTGGATTTGCACGATCCCATGCCGGAGCTATTTCGCAGCATTTATCATCTGCAGGAAAACCATGTTATTGTCCGCTGGCTGAAGAAAATGGAACGTAACAGCATCGGCTTCGCTGACCTGATCATTACTCCGAATATTGCATTCAAGGAACTGTTTAAGGCACGAAGCTGTCCGCCGAACAAAATCCAGACCGTGATGAATTCGCCGGAGGCGGCCATTTTCAACACGCCAGAAGGAACGCGCACAAACGGGCACAATGGGGTGGAACCAGTTGGCGACCGGCCGGTGGGTGGCAAAACCTTCCGGCTTATGTACCATGGTTTAATTGTGGAACGGCACGGTTTGGATCTTGCGGTGGATGCGCTTGCCAGGTTGAGGCAGAGGATTCCCCGCGTAGAACTCCACCTTTATGGCGAGCATACGGACTATTTGGATAAAATCCTTGATCTGGCCTGGCAATTGAATGTGGGCAGCGCAATTCACTTCCACGGCTTTAAAACACTGCACGAAATCGCGGAGGACATTCTCAAAGCAGACCTGGGAATCGTGCCGAACCGTCTGACTGTGTTTACGCAGATCAATTTTCCGACGCGAATCTTTGAGTATCTCGCAATGAACAAACCGGTCATCGTCCCACGGACGCGGGGAATCGGCGATTATTTCAATGAGAATGAAATCCTGTTTTTCGAGCCGGACAATGTAAACGACCTGGCGGCCCGCATTGAATGGGCATACGAGCATCCGACAGAATTGCGCCGCCTCACCGAGAGCGGACGCAGAGTTTATGAAAAAAACCGCTGGGAACTGGAGCAGGACAAATTCCTAGGAATGGTCGGTAATTTAATAAAGAAGCCGGCGCCGGCGGCGGCTGAAACGGAAAGTCTTTTGCTGAACGGTGAGAAAGCCCATTCCCGCCCTGCCCTTCACAGAACATAAAGTCTCTTGATATCGCACCTTGAATGGCTGCCTGAATTGCGCCTGTCAAAAAGTCATTTATCCGCGGACAATGCAACCTCTTGTTTCCATCCTTATTTGCGCGTTTAACGCTGAAAAGACAATAGCGGAAACGCTTCAATCCGCTGTGGCACAGACCTGGCCCCGGACCGAGATCATCGTCGCCAATGACGGTTCCATAGATCGAACCGAGGAGATCGTGCGTCAATTCAAGCGGGTGACTCTGGTGTCGGCGAAGCACGAAGGATTTTCGGCGACCCAAAATCGAGCCTTCCAAAATTCGCACGGGGACTATATCCAATACCTGGACTCTGATGATCTGCTGGCGCCTGATAAAATTGAGCGGCAGATGGCCGCCCTCGTGAAGAGAGGGAATCCGCGGTTGCTGGCGATTTCACCATGGGCCTATTTTTACCATCGCACCCGGAACGCGCGATTCGTCCATAATTCGCTTTGCCGGGATTTGTCCCCGGCGGAGTACTTCATGCGAAAGATGAGCGAAGGGGTTTTCATGCAGAACGCCAGCTGGCTGGTAAAACGAGAGATGGTTGAGGAGGCCGGCCCATGGGACATGACTCTTAACTATGATCACGACGGGGAATTTTTTTCCCGCGTCCTTCTGGCTTCAGAGGGCACATGTTTTGTGCCTGGAACGGGCATTTACTATCGGAAGACCGGATCAAGCAGCATCAGCGTCATTGGCAATTCGAATAAGAAGAAAGAGTCGCTTCTGGTGTCGATGAAATTGCACGTAAAATATCTTTTGTCGATCGAGGACTCTACAAGGACGCGGGCCGCGAGCGTGAAGTATTTTCAAAACTGGTATGACATTTTTTACTTAAGCCGGCCCGATCTGTCCGCCGAATTGGAATCATTGGCTGTTTCATTGGGAGGGCGGCTTGTTCCCCCGCGGTTGGCCTGGAAATACGCGTGGATTGAGAAACTGTGCGGCTGGAAAACCGCGCATGCGATTCGTATGAAGTACAACCGAATCAAGAGTGACACACTCAGGGCCTGGGACCATGCGATGCTTCAATTTGAAAGGCGGCCCGCGGCCAACGTCAATTAGCCGTCCTTTTTTCACCGGATCAAAACCCAATCTCATCATGCCTTCATCACTGGCGTTAGCGCTGACCCTTGGATTTATTGTCCTGCTGTTCGTCCGGGACATTCGGGAAAAGGCGAAGGTAACGAACGCGCTATGGATTCCATTTTTGTGGATCGCAGTATGCGGCGGCGGCTCGCGTTATTTTTCCCAATGGCTGGATATGTTCGGCCTTCACGTCGGGGCCATTTCGGTTGAAGATGGGAGTCCTGTGGACGCGGCGTTTAATGGGGCGTTGATATTGGGCGGGCTGCTGGTTTTGCACAAGCGACGGGTAATGGTTCTGGAATTTGTCCGGAACAACCGGTGGTTAACGATCTATCTGGCATATTGTCTTCTGGCCATCACGTGGTCTGACTATCCATTTGTTTCGGCCAAGCGCTGGGTGAAGCTGCTTGGCGATCCGGTAATGGCCCTGGTTGTCCTCACCGAGCCGGAGCCGAGCGAGGCACTGATCCGCACGATGAAACGATGCGCGTACGTCATGCTTCCTCTTTCGATCCTGTTCATCAAATACTTTCCCGTCCTGGGGCGCACGTTTGATGAATGGAGCGGCGCACCACAAAACACCGGGGTGGCCACCAACAAAAATGAGCTTGGATTCGACTGTTGGATCCTTGGAGCGGTCATGTTCTGGCATTTATTACAGGTGCTGCGATGGGAACGGGGACGAGCGCGACGGGATGAATTGATATTGTGCGCCGCGCTGATCGCGATGGATTTATGGCTGTTGAAAGACGCGCATAGCGCGTCATCGCTGGTTGCCTTTGTCCTGGCGGCGGGAGTGATGCTTTTTCTGGGGATGCGATGGGTTCGCAGGCGAAGCGTGGGCTTCTATATCATCGCCGGCGCGGCGGCGGCCGCAGTGGCATTGTTTGGATTTGGACTCACTGATACCGTTATTCATCTTCTGGGGCGAAATGACACTTTGACAGGGAGAACGGAGATATGGCGGGCGCTCTGGCATTGGAACATCAATCCGATCATTGGAACGGGCTATGAAGGATTTTGGCTGGGAGCCCGGCGGCTGGCCGTCCAGCAAAATGTATTGTCGTTTCTCAACGAAGCGCACAATGGCTATTTAGAAACCTATCTCAACCTTGGCTACATTGGAGTGGGGATTACCGCCGCGGTGCTTCTGGCCACATACGGAAAGGCACGGCGGGAATTGTTTCGCAATTTTGAATTTGGACGGTTTCGCCTGGCTTATCTCATCGCCTTCATTGTGTATAACTGGACCGAGGCGGCCTTCCGTATGAATTGCTTCCCATTTTTTATGTTTTTCGTCGTAGCGATAGATTATGCGAAGCGGCGGGTTCCGCTGAGGCAGGCGGTCGGCGCCGACGCGGAGTTATTCGGTGAAAGGGCTGTGTTCGTTACTTCAAATTCGCAACTGCTTTGGCCATAGCTTGACAGGATCAGAGATTCGTTTGACAAAAAGAAGCCATAGTTTGGATTGGATGGGTGTTGTTAATGAAAACCAGCGTTAATGCCGTTCTAAGCGGGATGATCCTGGCAACGGTTCTGACTTCGGGGGCTCGCAGCGACGCCAAGGTCATAACCGCCGCGAGTTGCGCCTTTGCCGATGTGAACAATGCTGTTGCGCAGGCGTCCGCCGGAGATGTGGTGCAATTGCCGCCCGGGACGAATTGGTGGAGTCAGACTTTGAATTTGTACGGTGTTTCGCTGGTGGGATCGGGTACCAATTCGACCGTACTGATTGATGAAGAGAACCGGTCCGTCAGCGCGCAAATGATCAATCTTCATGCCGAAGCGGGACATTTCACTGAAATCTGCGACATTCAGTTTGAGGGCGGGGTGACCAACACCAGTATCAATTACTATGGCGCCATCGCGGTTTATGGCTCCAGCGGCTCATCCTGGCGAATTGACCATAATGCTTTCAACCTGTTATACGCCAAGAATATTTGCACTGAGGGAAATTCATGGAGCTGTATTGATAACAATACGTTTTACGAGAGAACAATCTCCGTGGAGGATAATAGCTACCTGGCCGTGGACCCTGCGAATCTTTCGATTGCGGACACCGAAGGGGATGGCTCGTGGGCATCGCCGCCCACGTATGGCCTTAATAGCACGAATGTCCTTTATGTGGAAAACAATTATTTCACAAATGAAACGGCTTACGTTGCGAGCGTGGGAGCCTGTGACGGGGAAGGCGGGGCGCGGATCGTGTTTCGCCACAATACGGTCATGAATGACATGTTCAACAATCATGGCACCGAAACCGGAGGACGCAATCGCAGTGAACGCAGTTTTGAGATTTACGACAACACGTTCATCTGTTCCCCGTCGGCGGCTTTTTATCCACTTTTTTCCGCAGCCATGATTCGCGGGGGCTCAGGCGTCATCTTCAGCAATACGCTTAGCGGGTACACTTCACTGGCGACGCTTCGCAACTACCGCTATAATTACGCGTATTGCGGGACATGGTATCCATTCTGCGGGGCCAACGGGACGAACTCGTGGGATTCAAACAGTCCAACAATCTATTTGACCGGAACCAGCGCGGGGCCAAACGGAGCGAATTATCTTCAGGTTTCCGGGGCAAATTGGACTCCGAACCAGTGGGTTGGTTATACCGTGATGGATATGAGCAACCAGGAATTTTCAGTGGTGGTCAGCAATAACGTCAACACGATCTATTACATGGGCGGGGCCGGGAGCACACCGAGCATTGTCCCAGCGGTTGCAACCTTCAACAATGGCGATCCCTTTCGGATTTGCCTGGTGTACGCGGCGTTGGATCAACCCGGACGCGGGTCGGGGGATTTACTGGTGGATGACGGCCAGAATCCTGTCACTGGAAATTTGATAACGATAGATACCGTGACCGGCCTTTCGGCGTGGCCGCGGGAAGTGTTGGAACCGATCTATACCTGGGGCAATACCTCGAATGGCGGGCCGATAGAACTCACCAGTGATTACCCGACGCTCCAGTTGAATCGCGATTTTTATAATGAAACTCCGAAGCCTGGTTACACGCCGTACCCTTATCCCAGCCCGCTGGAGTCCGAAACGTTCGCCACCAATGGCATAACCGGCGGCGGCGGAGGCTCGACGAACGGGCCGCCCTCAACGAATGGGCCGGGGCCGCTTCCACCGACGCATATTCACCAGATAAATAATCCGTAACAAGCCATGGCTCAATTGATTTACAGACTGAAAAAGAAGATTCATCCGCCGTTGCCGCTATTCCGGCTTCTCAACCGCAGCAAGGAGCAGTTTCAATGTCCCATTTGCGATTACGTGGGACCTTTTGCCGATGTGGACAACTTCGGAGGCCTGAGGAAGCACGCGGAGTGTCCCAAATGCGGGGCGCGGGAACGGCACCGAGTGCAATATCTGGTGCTGACCGAACTTTTTAAGACCATGGACACCTCGCGTTTGACGATGCTGCATTTTGCGCCTGAACCGTTCTTCCGGTCCTTTTTATCGAGCCGTTTCGGCCTTTATGAGACCGCGGACCTTTGCATGAAGCACGTCACTTACCAGGCGGACCTGTTAAACCTTCCATTTGAAGCCGAGACGTATGACTTCGTATTTGCATCCCACGTCCTCGAACATATACAGAACGATACAAGGGCGCTGCGGGAGATTCGGCGGATTTTAAAGCCAAACGGCATCGCCGTTCTGCCTGTGCCGGTGGTCTGTGATAAAACTGTCGAATATAGCCAAGCGAATCCGAACGAAGCATATCATTTCCGCGCCCCGGGGCTTGATTATTTTCAAAAGTACGAGAGCTATTTTGATCGGGTACGCGTGTATTCGTCTGAATCACTGCCGGAAAAGCACCAAACATATATTTACGAAGATAGAAGCAAATGGCCGACGCGGGAGTGTCCATTGCGTCCACCCATGGCCGGCGAGAG
Source organism: Limisphaerales bacterium (assembly GCA_050737335.1). GTDB lineage: Bacteria > Verrucomicrobiota > Verrucomicrobiia > Limisphaerales > UBA11358 > UBA11358. The sequence goes on from JBOHXA010000516.1 coordinate 12,361, forward strand.
ACACTCGGACTTTGTGCCGGTTTGCCATGCCTGAACGGGAGTCGTGAAGGGAAGGAAAAGAAATGAAATACGTCTTGCTTACGTCCGCGCGAAACGAGGAAGCCCATATTCAAAAAACGATTGAATCAGTCGTGAGGCAAAGCCAACTGCCCGAACATTGGGTGATCGTAGATGACGGCTCGGTGGACCGGACGGCGGAGATCGTTGAGGATTATGTGGGGCGATTCCCGTGGATTTCACTGATCCGGCGGGTGAATCGGCCCAACCGGGATTTCGGGGGAAAGGCAGACGCCGTGAACCGCGGGTTCAAATTCCTGGAAACAGTGGAATTCGACGTGGTTGGAAACGTGGATGCGGACATTTCGTTTGAGCCGGATTTAATGGAGTTTTTAATGCGGCAATTTGCCGCCGACGGCCAATTGGGCGTGGCGGGCGCGCCTTATATTGAGGGGAACTTTGATTCAGCGCGCGATAGTTTCGAAGGTGAGAATTTTGTGGCCGGACAACTGCAGCTCTTTCGCCGTCAATGCTTTGAAGAGATTGGCGGATACACAAAAAGCCGCGCCGGCGGAGTGGATTGGATCGCCGTGATGAGCGCGCGGATAAAAGGCTGGAAAGCGCGGTCGTTCGCTGAGAAGCGGTTCATCCATCATCGCATGATGAGCACCGCCGAACGTGGCATGCTTGCGGCCCATTTTTCGTATGGACAAAAGGATTATTATCTAGGCGGCTCGCCCATTTGGGAAGTTTTCCGCGTGGTTTTTCGCGCGATGAAATCTCCCTATTTCATCGGAGCCGCGGCGATGTTATGCGGTTATTGCCATGGGGCAATAACGCGAATGGAGCGGCCGGTTTCGGCCGAGCTGATGCGATTTCACCGTCACAATCAGCTCAATAAATTGAAAGCGATCATTAAATCTTTGCTGCGGTTTAAGAAGGTGGACAATTTCCGCCTGGAAACCGGGCAAACCAAATTCTCTTGAGCCGTTCAACCATGACAAAACCGTCATATAGAATTGGCCTGGCAACGGACTTTAATTCGAGCAACCTCGCCGCGCTGCTCCGAAGGAGCCGTGATGCCGAGGTCCATTGCGTAGAGACGCCGTACGGCCAATTGACCCGGTTGCTGTCGGAACCGAACGATCCTTTCTGGAAAGAGGCGGGCGAGGCCGTATTGCTCTGGAGCTTGCCCCAACTGGCGATTCCGACATTCCAAAAGGTTATCCGGTTCGAGGAATTTTCCGTGGACGAACTGCTGGAGCAGGTGAAATCATTTTGCGGACAGATTGAAAAAATCCCCGCGGAAGTGTCAACGCTGCTTTTGCCTTCCTGGATAATGCCGTGGGCGTCACGGGGACTGGGACCATTGGATTTGAGCAGCGTGAGTGGCGTGGCGAATGTGCTGGGCCGGATGAACCAAAGACTTGTTGAACATTTTCGGAGCCAAACACGGATCGTGCTGCTTGATGCTACTCGCTGGCTTGGTTCCTTGCGCCGGCGCGAGGCGTGCCCTGAGCAAATCGAAGAAATCAGGACCGGAATCAAACCGGCTGAGTGGGTCAAAGCGCCTGATGGCATCTCATTGCTTCTGGAACTGAAATCAGGCCAAAGCCAAACCATCAGAACGATCTTCCGGGACACGATGGAAAACGGCGCCGCGTCGGAGAATACTTTTGCCGGGGCGGGGGTCATTCATTGGGTGAAAGCGACATTGCGCCGTTATTTTTGCGAAATTCGGGACAATTATGTCATGGGCAAAAGATTTTCAGAAGACCGCGACCGAGGCACCGGCCTTCCAGGCAGCGGTCTTCCCGGCGGCAACTTTCCCGGCAGCGGTCTTCCGGCAAGCGCACGATAAAACCTCTTTTCGGTCAAGCGATCATTTCTTCAAATTTCGGCAAACAGACAAACGTTTCAGAATTCTCACAATTCTCACTTATGCGCACATTGGCTCACTCAACCGCCGTACAGACGGCTTTGGAGAATTTCTCAGCCTGGCTGGGAGATTTTGGCGAAGTCTCCTATGATCATCAATCGTTTTTTGCCGGGCCAGTGGGGCGGGCGGCAAAATCATTTTATTACCGACACAAAACGGTGGGAGCAGCCGTAGTGGCGCCGATGGTCTTTTGCGAGGCATTTTTTCCCGCGGCCCGCCAATGGTTTCATCATCCGATGCGGCTGCCGATCGCCGATGCTCATTATGCGATGGGTTTTGCCTGGCTCTTTGAGGCGACCGGCAACGAGTTTTATCTTCAAAAGGCGATGCATTTTCTGGAAGTCCTGCGAAAGACCCGCTGCCCGGCATTCAAGGAATTTAGCTGGGGCTACCCTTTTGATTGGATGACGCAGGCAGGGCCCATTCGAGCGGGCACACCGTTGATTACCACCACACCGTACGTTTTTGAGGCGTTCATGCAGGTCGAACAATTGCGTCCGCACTTGAAATGGCGCCGCATTCTCGAATCCATCGCGCGGCATATCCGGTCAGACTATAAAGACTTCAAGGTTTCCGACAAGGCTATGAGCTGTTCCTACACGCCGTACGGGAAGGTGGGAGTGGTGAATGCTTCGGCATATAGAGCATTTGCGCTCACCAGCGCGGCCAAATTCTTTAATGACGACCGTTTTCTTGAAGCGAGCCTGCCAAACTTTAATTTCGTGCTGGAATCTCAAAACCCGGACGGTTCCTGGCCATACGCCATGGATGGCAAACGCGGGTTCGTGGATCACTTTCACACCTGCTTTGTCATGAAGTCTCTCGCAAAAATTTACCTGCTTACAGGAAACGAGGATTGCATGAAAGCCCTCGACCGTGGGGTCGAGTTTTATACGCAGAATCTTTTTTCAGAGGACGGGATGCCCAGGCCGTTTGCAAAAGCTCCGCGCCTGACGGTGTATCAGCACGAATTATATGACTGCGCCGAATGCATCAATCTATGCCTCCTGTTAAGAAAATACTTTCCACAACTCGAAAAAACTTTGGAAGGGGTCACAGCCGGGATTTTGAACCACTGGGTCAAAGCCGATGGTTCATTTCGTTCCCGGCAACTGATGTTTGGCTGGGACAACGTGCCGATGCACCGTTGGGGACAATCGCAAATGTTCCGGAGTCTGGCGCTTTACTTGTACGAAGCGCAGGCGACGGACTCCCAAGTTTATGAAAACCTCAATTCCAAATTCTATGTGCGGGATCTGCGGGCAGCTTAATTTTGAAAGGACCGAGCCGGTGAATCCTGAAACGATTCACCGAATGTCGCGCTCGATGCTCCACCGCGGGCCTGACGACGAAGGCGATTTTATTTCCGGGCCGATCGGCCTGGGCTTCCGGCGCCTGTCCATTATTGATCTGGCTGGCGGCCGCCAACCGATGTCGGACGCAGAAGGCACCGTGCAGGTGGTGTTTAACGGAGAAATTTACAACTTTCGCGAGTTGCGCCGGGACCTGGAATCCCGCGGGCATAAATTCCGAACCCGTTCTGACACCGAAGTGATCGTCCACGGTTATAAGCAATGGGGCACGGGGGTATTTAACCGGTTGAACGGGATGTTTGGGGTTGCCATTTGGGACGCGAGGGACCGGCGGCTGGTTTTGGCGCGCGACGCCATGGGGATCAAACTGATTTATTACACGGTCGAAAATGGCCAATTAACCTTTGGCTCCGAGATCCGCCCCGTCCTGGCGGCCCGAACTTCGAAGCCCGAAATTTCGCCCGCGGCGGCGGCCCTTTTCCTGCGCTTTCGCTATACGCCCTCGCCGCAGACGATTTTCAAAGGGATAAAAAAGCTGGCCGCGGGCACGATGCTAATCGTTGAAGGCGGTGTTTGCCGGGAACAGCGTTGGTATGATTTCAGCCCGTCTCCTTTTCCCGAGACCATGAAAGATTCGGAAGCGGCGGAGGAGCTGTTGGACCTGTATCGTCGGTCAGTCCGCCGCCACCTGTGCGCCGATGTGCCAGTGGGGATTCTCCTGAGTGGCGGCCTGGATTCGGCATTGCTGCTGGCACTGATGAACGAGCACGGACGTCATTGGCCGGCATACACGGCCGGTTATGGGAAGGGATTCGCGGATGACGAACTGCAAACGGCGGCGCTTTCGGCATTACGGATGGGAGCGCGACACGTAGCGGTGAAATTGGACCAGAATGAATTCGAGAGATCGCTTCCGAAGATTGTGGAATTACTTGAGGAACCCGTCGCCAGTTCGTCCATTGTGCCGATGTATCATGTTTGCAAGCGCGCAAGGGAGGACGTAAAAGTAGCGTTGATCGGACAAGGCCCGGACGAACTTTTTGGCGGGTATAACCGGCACCTGGGCGTCCATTATGGAAACTTGTGGCGGCGAATGCCGCGACCCTTGCGGTCGCGAGTGAGTTCAGCGATATTACGCCTGCCACGAAACGAGACTTTAAAGCGCGGCGTCCAATCGCTCTCGGTCGAAGACCGGGTGGCCCGGTACGAAAGTATTTTCTCGTTGCATCCGGCTCAAATGGTCAAGGACCTTTTTCGCCCTGAATTTTCTCTAAATGGCGACAGCGAGTTATCCCACTATCTTGAACCCATTGTGCCGCAAATGGAACGGACCGATGAGTTGGGCGGCTTTCAACTGATGGAGATTCGTTCGTCGCTGCCCGATGAGTTGCTGATGTACGCGGATAAGCTCTCGATGGCGCACAGCCTGGAGGCGCGAGTTCCCTACCTGGACCGTCCTGTGGTTGAATTCGTTCAACGGCTTGGCGCCAATCAAAAAATCCGTTACGGCATCCGCAAATGGCTGCACCGGCGCATCTGTTTCAAAATGCTTCCCCGCTCGATTCTGTTTCGCAAGAAACGTGGCTTTGCGGTCAACGTGGTGGACGACTGGTTCGACACGCGTCGAGACGGTATGTTTTCGCAAATGCTGCTGGACCAGGACTCGCTCATCTATGAACAATTGAGGCCTGAGCCTGTGCGCGCGCTTCTGGACCAGCATCGTGCCCGCCGCCAGGACAATCACAAACTGCTGTTCAGCCTGGTGATGTTCGAACAATGGCTGCGATGCATCCGCTCGCAACAAAACAATAACTTCGCCGGGGCGCTTGCCGCTTAATTCCATGTCTGCTAATTCCATCTCATTGCCCAATGGCCTTGCCGAAATCCGCGTTAAGGGTAAAACCACCCTCGTCCCGTCGGTAACCATCGAGGGGCGAACCGTCATTGTCACGGGCAAGTGGCTCAAGCTGGCGTCTATTCGTGACGAAATTGTTGTGGAGGGAGAATTGGTGAAAGATCCGGTCTTATTTACCGGGAAATTGAGAAACAGCGAACTGAAGGCCGATGTTTTTACATTTTTTCAAAGACCGCCCGATGTCTCGCCCAGGTTCAACTTTCATTTCGAATGGAACAATTACGCCGCGATTCCCATCGCCACATTCGAAAAATGGTGGGAATCCGTGCCGCAGGAAACCCGAAAAAATGTCAGGCGCGCCGCCAAACGCGGAGTCGTTGTCAAACTTGCTCCATTCGACGACCAACTGGCGCGGGGCATTCATAAGCTGTGCAACGAGACGCCGGTCCGCCAGGGCAAGCCATTTTGGCACTTTGGAAAGGATTTTGAGACGGTCAAACGTGAACACGCGACCTATTTGGAACGGAGCGACTTCATTGCCGCATACGTCAAGGACGAACTCATTGGATTTATCAAAATGGTTCATGTGGACCGCGTCGCTTTCATTCTTCACATATTGGCGGCGAACGCGCACTACGACAAACGACCCATTAACGCGCTCATTGCCAAGGCTGTGGAAATGTGCGCGCTTAAAGGAGTTGGATATTTTGTGTATGACCAATATACCTACGGCAAGAAGACGCGCAGTTCCCTGGTCGAGCTCAAACGGCGAAATGGTTTCGAGCCGGTCAGCTTTCCACGCTACTACGTGCCATTGACGTGGAAAGGCAAAATCATCGTCGCACTGCGCCTGTACCGGGGGGCCGTGGGGCTTTTGCCGGCGCCGCTATTAAAGATCGCCATCGCCGCCCGGGACCGGGTGTACGAAAAAAAGGCGAGGTCCATATTGCCCAACTCCGGATGTGACCCACAGAACAAGTGACCCGATCATTTTTGCCGGTGTAGCTCAACGTCAGAGCGGCTGATCTGTAATCAGCAGGTTGGAGCGTTCAATTCCTCCCGCCGGCTCCAATTTCAATAAACCCGTCAATCGCCAAGTATGCCTGGAATTGCTGGAATCATTTCTCACGATGCCGCGGCCGGTCGCCGCGCCAGCGCGGGACAAATGGTGGCGAGTATGCTGACCGAAAAATTTTATAAATCGGCTACGCAATGCGTGCCCGAATTGGGAGTATCGGCCGGTTGCGTATGGCTGGAAGGTTCGAACGATGGGATTTTTTCAGACGAAAGCAGCGCTATTCTGCTGGTTTTCCATGGGGAATGCTTTATCGATTCTGAATTGGCAACGGGCGATACAATCATCCGTCTCTATAAAGCGGAAGGCCTGCAATTTCCAAAAAGACTCAATGGCCTTTTTTGCGGTCTGCTCATTGACAGGGCCGCTGGCGATATAATCCTGTTCAATGATCGCTACGGCATGCAACGGATTTATATTCATTCGGAAAACGGACAGGTTTATTTCGCAAGCGAGGCCAAGGCGTTGCTTCGGGTCCTGCCGGGATTACGACAGTTTAATCTGGGCGGCCTGACGGATTTTTTGACATTCGGCTGCATCCTGAATTGGAAAACGCTGTTTCGGGGAATTGAGATCATGCCTGGGGGCTCGGTCTGGACTTTCGGAAACGGCAAAGCGCGTAAAGAAAGTTATTTTTCGGCCCAAACGTGGGAATCGCAACCGCCATTGCCGCCGGCGGAATTTCAGGATCGTTTCCAAGAAATCTTCAAACATATTTTGCCGCGCTATTTCAAATGTCAACCGAGTCAATCGCGAGTGGGGATTGCGCTGACCGGCGGCCTGGATACGCGGATGATCATGGCCTGCCGACCGCGAAACAACGGTCATAGCACCTGCTACACCTTTACCGGCAACAATGGCCGGACTCTGGATGACAAAATCGCCGCCCGTGTCGCGGCTGCTTCGAATTTTGAGCACAGCCTGTTGCGCCTGGATGACGGTTTCTTTTCAAACTTCAGATATCACGCGGACATGACCGTGTATGCCACCGACGGTTGCGCGGGCATTTTTAACGCTCATGAGCTCTATCTCAACCGCAAGGCCAGGGACGTTGCGCCGGTGCGTCTGACTGGAAATTTTGGCAGCGAAATTTTGCGCGGTGTTTCGACGTTTAAGCCGCTTCCCCTGGCGCCCGAGCTTTTGAATGAAGATTGGAGACCGCGCGTCAACGCTTGCAAAGCATCATGGTCCCACGAGAGCGCAAATCCCGTTACGTTTGCCGCATTCAAGGAAGTCCCCTGGCACTTATACGGCAACCTCGCGGCGGGCCGCTCTCAATTGATATTCCGCAGCCCCTATCTGGACAATGATCTGGTTGCGCTGGCATTTCAATCGCCCGAGCAGTGCCGGGGGTCCTCCCTGCCCTGCCTCAATCTGGTCCGCGCCAATGATACGAGTTTGAGCGAAATTCCGACGGACCAGGGTTTCGCGGGGCGGAATTCGGGCTTGGGATTTGTCACGCGGCGGGCCTTTGCCGGCGTGACGTGCAAACTCGATTATTACACCACCGCCGGGCTACCCGGGCCGCTGTCGCCATTCAATTCGATTTTCAAGCCGGTCGCCGAAAAATTGAAAATTGCGGGCATGCACAAATTTTTGCGCTACAGCAGCTGGTTCCGGGGTGAACTGGCGCCATATGTTCGGGATGTTCTGGCCGCCCCAAGCGTTCGCGGCACTGGCATTTGGAACCCCGAATTTATTGACCGGATGGCGTCAGATCACATGAGTGGGCGGCGTGATTATTCCGCCGAAATTAACGTTGTGATGACAATCGAAGCAATCGAACGATTGTTTTTTCGCGATCGGTTGCCAGGGGCCTGAACGACGATGAAAAGAAACGATACAGTTGATGCGCAAGTCAGTGTGCTGACGGGTGGAAAGGACTGCCATTATACTTTTGGCCTGGTCACGGCTCTGGCGGCCCGGGGGCTTAAAATTGAATTGATCGGGGGCGATGATTTCGAGGAGGCGGGATGGGCGCTGCCACCGGATATAAAACTGATCAATTTGCGGGGAGACGGGAATTTGAGGGCAAGCCTTTTGAAAAAGATCAGGCGGGTGCTCATTTATTACGTCCGCTTGCTTCTATACGCGGCGACTGCGCGTCCGAAAGTTTTTCACATTCTATGGAACAGCAAGTTTGAATTATTCGACCGGACAATATTGATGGTGTTTTACAGGCTATTGGGCAAGAAAATCGCGTTAACAGCGCATAACGTGAACGCCGGCGAACGCGACGGCGCTGATGGCTTTATCAACCGTGTTTCGTTGCGCGCCCAGTACCGCCTTTGCGATGCGATTTTTGCCCATACCAATAAAATGAAAGCCCAGTTAGTTTCCGATTTCGGCGTGGCGGATGAAAAGATTTTCTTAATTCCATTTGGAATTAACAATGCAGTTCCCCAAACGGAATTGAACCGGGAAAACGCGCGTCAACGCCTGGGTTTGCAGGCCGAGCATAAAGTCATTTTGTTTTTCGGAAATGTCGCGCCGTACAAGGGACTGCATTATCTGGTCGAAGCATTCGAGTCAATTGCCATGGAGGAGACACAGGCGCGATTGGTCATCGCAGGACGGCCCAAAGGGCCTCCGGAATACTGGAAACGGATTTGCGCCGATCTGGAGAATAAACCCTGGCGAGGCCGGGTAAGCCAAACCATGGACTTTATACCCGATAGCGATATTGAGATTTATTTCAAAGCGGCCGACGTCCTGGTCATGCCATACGTGCATATTTTTCAAAGCGGCATACTGTTCCTGGCGTATAGTTTCGGACTCCCGGTCATTGCGACCGATGTGGGGTCATTAAAAGAGGACATTGTAGAGGGACAAACCGGTTTTACCTGCCAGCCGGAAAACGGGGCCGCCCTGGCGGAATGCATTCGCGCGTATTTCCGAAGCGACCTCTATCGGCAGCTGGAGACGCGGCGTTCCGAAATCATACATTTTGCGGGAGAAAAACACTCCTGGAAGCAAGTAGCAACCACCACCACCAAAGCCTATTCCCAGATCATGAGCGAAAAGAGAGACCCGGGGCTTGTATCGAAAATGGATAAACACGATGAAGCCCTTAGTTTCGATTCTCACTCCGGCTTATAATGCTGAAACATGGATCTCCGATGCGATTAATTCGGCGCTACGCCAAACCTGGCCGCGCAAGGAAATTATTGTCGTGGATGACGGTTCCACCGATGGGACACTCGCCGTCGCGTCACAATTCTCAAAGGACGGCGTCAGCGTGGTTTCCCAAAGGAACAGGGGCGCCTCCGCGGCGCGGAACCACGCCTATTCCTTATGCCATGGCGATTATATTCAGTGGCTTGATGCGGACGATATATTGGCGCCGGACAAGATTTCACGACAAATGGAATTTGTGGAATGGGTCAAAAATCCCCGCCTGCTCTTCTCGTCCGAATGGGGAAGGTTCCGCTATCGGACCCGAAATGCGGTATTTAATTCGACCGTTCTTTGGCAGAGCTTGCCGCCGGTCGAATGGCTTCTGCGGAAAATGGCATTGAATGTGTGGATGCAACCCGGAAGCTGGCTGGTCAGCCGGGAACTCGCCGAGGCGGCGCAACAGTGGGACGAACGCCTCTCGTTTGACGATGACGGAGAATATTTTTGCAGGGTCATTTCCAGAAGCCAGGGGGTGCCATTCGTGCGCGGCGCCAAAACCTTTTATCGGGTTAGCGGCCCTGAAAGTTTGAGCACCGTTGATAATTCAGCGAAAAAAAAGGACTCAGCCTGGCTGTCCATCCAGCTGCAAATCCAATCCCTACGGCAGCTTGAGGACAGCGAGCGCACGCGTAACGCAGCCGTGAAGTTTTTGCAGACATGGTTCACGATGTTCGATCCGTATCGGATGGACATCGTCGAAGAAATGCTGGAACTGGCGCAGGCCCTGGGCGGCGAAGTCCATCGTCCGCGGCTGGTCGAGGCACTGCGTTGGAAATGGGCGTGGCTGGAAGGCATTTTTGGACGTCGCGCCGCGTATTGGGCACAGAAAAGTCTTCCTAAATTCAAATACGACACACTTTGCGCCGCGCGGTTGTGCATGGAAAAAACATTGTATCAGCTTGGGTACGAATAATACAAAGAATGAACGCGACTTTAGTCATCGAAGCGGGTCACACTGAACGCCAATACTGGCGCGACCTTTGGAGGTTTCGTGAGCTGTTTTACCTTCTGGCCTGGCGCGATTTCCTGATTCGCTACAAGCAAACGGCTGTCGGGATCGCCTGGGCGCTCATTCGCCCGCTTTTAATGGTGCTGGCGGTCACACTGGTGGCAAAAGCGGGTAAGATGGCGACTGGCGGCGCGCCGTATGCCCTTTTTGCCTTTTGCGGTCTGCTGCCATGGCAATTCTTCTCGGCGGCCATGTCTGAAAGCGGCAACAGCCTCGTCAATAATTCCAATCTGATATCAAAGATTTATTTTCCGCGACTGGTCGTTCCGGCCAGCAGCGTCATCGTCAGTTTCACCGATTTTCTCGTCGCCGCCGCTTTTCTGGTTCCGTTGATGTTTTACTATCACCTCGCGCCCCCGCGCCAAATCCTCTTTCTGCCGCTCTTTGTGTTACTGAACTTTGCCCTGGCCATTGGCGCGGGATGCTGGATCGCGGCCCTGACTGTCAAATATCGAGATTTTCGGTTTATCGTGCCGTTCATCGTTCAATTCGGCATGTTTGTTTCGGGCGTTTTCCCCATCACAAAGCACTCGCATGAAATGATACGCCTCGTTTTCTCAATCAATCCCACGGTCGGCATCATTGATGGCTTTCGTTGGTGCATCCTGGGAGGCGGCAACTCCGTGCAAGCTTCCGAACTGGTTCTATCATCTGTTGTCACGGCGTTGCTCCTGCTGAGCGGTGTGCGCTATTTCCGAAAAACCGAGCGCTCGTTCGCGGATATCATTTAGAGGCCACTCACTTAAATGATTATGTCTCAATCCGACACAGTTATTGCCGTCCGAAACCTTTCGAAATGTTATTCGATCGGCCATCTCAATTACGCAAGCGACAGCAGCATGAGATACAATCCGCCCGGTCTGCGCCATGCTGTTGAATTCATGGTGCGGAACCCGCTGGCTTGGTGGAAAAACAGAAAAGTCCGGCAAGAAAATTTTTGTGCGCTTAAAGATGTTTCATTTGAAGTGAATGCCGGCGAGGTCGTGGCCGTAATTGGGCGCAACGGCGCGGGCAAATCCACGTTATTGAAAATTTTAAGCCGCATCACCGAGCCGACCAAGGGGCGCATTGAAATCACGGGCCGCGTGGCCAGCCTGCTTGAAGTGGGCACTGGATTCCACGCTGAATTGACCGGACGGGAAAACATTTTTCTCAACGGGGCGATCCTGGGAATGACTCGCGCGGAAATCAAGCGGAAGTTTGACGCGATTGTGGCCTTCTCTGAAGTGGAAAAATTCCTCGACACGCCCGTCAAACGCTTCTCCAGCGGCATGTACGTGCGGCTCGCCTTTGCCGTGGCCGCGCATCTCGAACCTGAAATTTTGATTGTGGATGAGGTTCTGGCGGTCGGCGACAGCGCGTTTCAAAAGAAATGTCTTGGCAAGATGCAGGAAGTATCCCGAAACCAGGGCCGCACGGTGTTGTTTGTCAGTCACAACATGTCCGCCGTGCTGCAATTGACGACACGCGCTGTTGTGCTGGATAAAGGCTGTGTGATTTTTAATGGTCCGACTGAAAAGGCCGTCGAGGAATATGCCGGGGCCATCGGCAACGATTCCACGGTGTTTTTTCCCGTCGAAAACGCGCCGCGGAAATATGCGGGCACCGGCGCCATGCGTCTTTTGTCGTTTCGCTTTGACCGGGCGCTGCCCATTTTTTCGGCCAACGAGGACTTTCATTTTATCGCCCGGGTCCGCGCAAACGAAACTGTGCCATCCATTCGCTTTAGCATGACGGTTTTCTCACCTGAAGGCGTTCCCATCGGCACCTGCTTCGGCGCAGAGCGGCCCGGCATGCGGCACGGTGAAGAAATGGAATTTGAAATTTCCATTGCCCGGCCGCGCCTGGCGCATGGCCGCTATTGCTGCGGAGTGTCCATTGGCAAAGGCGATCATCGGGTGGGCATGGTGGATTTTGACACGGTCCTGGACACGCTGCCCTTCGAAGTTCGTCCTGAAGAAGGGGACGGCGGAACTATTGCCGAATGGTCCAGAGGCTGGGGGTCGGTGATTCTACCGGACTTAAAATGCCGGCCGGCGCTGGCCGCGGCATCGGAAGCCATGACGGACAACGTTGAAATGCTTCCCGCCTAATTATGGGAAACCATCATTCACTGGCTATTGTCATTCCCGCCTACAAGGCATCCTACTTGCGCGAGGTCCTGGCGTCTGTGGCGGGCCAATCCTGCCGGAACTTCCAACTTTACGTTGGGGATGACGCCAGTCCCGAGAACATTCGGAAGATCGTCCAGGAGTTTTCAGATAAAATCCCGCTCCACTATCACCGGTTTGAGAAAAACCTCGGCGCCACTTCGCTTGCGGAACATTGGCGGCGATGCATCGGTTTAAGTCACGAACCGTGGATCTGGCTGTTTTCAGACGACGATCTTATGGATGAAGGGTGTGTCGCAGCCTTCTACCGGGAAATTCTCGCCACTTCGGGCCGCCACGACTTATACCGATTTAACACTTGTTCGATTGATGGAGACGGCCGTCTCATCTCTGAGAATCCCGCGCATCCTCAAAATGAGACGGGCCCGGATTTTCTCGTCTCCCGGCTGCGCGGCGGCCGGACCAGTACGGCCCAAGAATTGATTTTTTCCCGCGCCGCCTGGGAGTCGGCGGGTGGATTCCCTGATTTTCCCCTGGGCTGGGCATCCGATGACGCTTTTATCGCAACGCTCGGTTCATACAAGCCCATTCGTGTGGTGCCGGGACCGCGGTTGAAATGGAGGCTTAGCGGAAAAAATATATCCACCGACAATTCGTTCGCCATGGCGATCCAAAAATTTCAGGCGTGCCGCAAATTTGTGGAATGGGCGACGGATTTTCTGAAGCAAAATCCGCCCGGTGACGGGCCTTTGACCAACGGCGAAATGGCTATGTTGCTGGAGGATTGGTTCTTCATGCAAATGATTTGCCGGCGCCAATTAATGAGTTTTCGCTCGAGCCTGGCCGTGGACACTCTGGCCGCGTCTGTCTGGCGGCGCCCTCGAGGGTACGGATTTTTGAAGACGATGAAGTTTAATTGGAATCTCGCCTGCGACAAAGCGTTGAACCGATGAAGAAGATTCTTTTCATTACAGGACACGAGCTGAACGCGCTGGACTACGGCTCGGTGCTGCGCGCCCGCAATATTGCCCGGATTCTTTCCCGGCACGGCGAGGTCCGTGTTCTCCTGGGCAGCCGTTACCATGATGTGCTTCAAAAGGCAAAGCCTTCCCAGGCAGGCTTTGAATTGGCGGGGACGGTTCGATTCTGGCCTGACGGGTATTCGTTGCCTGGCCGCATATGGGCGGCACTGCATGGGGGTTTTTTGGACATGGAAAACTACCAGGCCAGGCTCCAGGACAGGTCGCGCGTGCAGGCCCTGATCTCTCAACATGACCTGGTATGGGTACACGGCTTGGAAACTGCCAATGCCTTTGGCATCTGGCAATGGCCAAAAAGCGTGCTGGACGTTGACGATATTCCAAGCAGTGTTTACCGATTGCGCCTGTCTCAGCCCGGTTCCATTCGCGGCAAATATTTTAACTGGAAGCAAATGATATTGTGGCGCCGCAATGAAAAGCGCCTGCGATGGCGTTTCGACGCGATTTGTGTGTGCAGCGAGCCAGACAGGGAAAAATTGGGCCGCGAAAAAGTGTTCGTACTGCCAAACGCATTCGAACCGCCGGCAATACCCGCCCCGCGGCATCCGGCGACGCCTCCACAAATTGGATTTGTCGGCACCTTTGTCTATTGGGCCAATTGCGAGGGAGTTCAGTGGTTTATTGACAAGGTCTGGCCGCTTATTCTCAACCGATTTCCTCAAGCCCGATTGCGTTTGGCCGGCGAACGGAGTGGAAATTTGTTTAAAGGCCGGAATATCGAGGCATTGGGATGGGTCAAAGACATGCAAAACGAGATGGCTAATTGGTCCCTGGCTATCGTGCCGGTACTTGCCGGGGGCGGCACACGAATCAAGATTCTCGAGGCGTTTAGCCGAAAATGCCCGGTCGTTTCGACATCCGTCGGCTGCTTCGGTCACGATGTCGAAAATGAGCGTGAACTGATGGTGGCCGACACGCCGGAAGATTTCGCAACGAGGTGCGTGCGCCTCCTGGAGAATCCGTCCGAGGCGGCGCGATTGGCCGACAATGGGTGGATTCAATTTTCAAAGACCGCGACCTGGGAATCACAATCCGGCCGCGTCGCGGAAATTGTCGCGAACGTTTGCGGCTCCCAGTCGCATCCGAACGACACGGACGCGGCGCCAACATGGAAACTCATACCCAAAACGATCTCAACATGATTGTGACTGCCATTCCAACACCGACCGCTCCGCATTCATCCGGCTCCGCTCCCGTTGTTTCGGTGGTAATTCCGGCGTACAACCGCGCTCATTGTATTACCGCGACAGTAGAAAGCGCATTGGCGCAGACGTTCAAGGACCTGGAAATTATCGCGGTTGACGATGGCTCGTCGGACGGCACCAGTTCGGTCCTGGCACAATTTGGCAGCCGTATTCGGCTGATCCAGCAGGACAATCGCGGCGTCAGTTCGGCCCGCAATACCGGAGTGCGGGCTGCCCGCGGAAAATGGATCGCCTTTTTGGACTCGGACGATCATTGGCACCCGAAGAAACTGGAGCGGCAAATCGCGGCCTTGCAAAAGTTCAACGGCAAAATTTGTTTCACGCGATGCATCAACCAACAGGGCGAGATATTGCGCGACATTGACTTTCTGCCGGCGAGGCCTCAGGAGCCGCAGGTCCTTTACGTTCAAGACGCTGTGGATTCGGTATGCCTCTCGCCACGCCATCCCCTGGTGCAAACAATGGTTGCCGAGAGGACGTTCCTGGAAATGGCCGGTTTGTTTGACGAATCCTTTCATGCGGCGGAAGACGCGGAGTTAATTTTCCGGCTGTCCTTTTTCTCAGGTTTCCTTTATGTGGACCAGCCGCTGGTCACGATTTTTGAGGGCACGGACAATAGCCTGACGTTTTCAAACAACCTGGATTTCCAGGCACGTCGAACCCAATCTTATTTACGCCTTATGGCTGAAATGTATTGGAGGCTTGCCGACACATCGCCTGAAAAGGTTTCAGTCATGCGCCAGCGCCTGGGTTATTTTATCTCGCGCCGTGCGGAAATAGCGTGCGCCGCCGGGCAATCGGCGGTGGCCCGGACGCTGGCACAGGATGGAATTCGTCTGGCCAGGAGTATCCGCGACTTCGCGAGGTGCGCCGGGGTTTTGATTTGGCCCGGGCTAATCCGCAGCCGGGCGCGAAAGAAATGGGTTTGCTAGACTTGTTAGGTTAGTTCCTGATCGTTTCTTCCCGAAAAGTCGAATGAACCATTGCACTTAGAGGAATTTATGGTATTGGTCGTAGGGGCAGGAACGTATATTGGCCGGATTTTTTGCGCTGAATTGCGCCGGCGGGGCCATGATTACCTGCTGCCGCGAGACCGGGATTATTTTCATTTTCATTCATTATTCGACTGTATTCGAAAGACAAAGCCTCAATTTCTTATAAATGCCGCCAGTCATGTCGGCGCAAACATGGAAGCATGCCCTCTCGCCCGCGAAGAAGTGTTGCGAACCAACACGATCCTGCCGCGGTTCATTTCGCAGGTTTGTCTCATGACCAATACGCCGTGGGGTCACGTTTCCTCGTGCGGAATCTTTTCAGGCGCAAAGATCGTCGTTGCCACGGGCGTGTTCGTCGAGAAAAGGTTGAGACGCATGGAACTGTTGAAAATGTTGTGCGAATGCCCCGGGAAATTGCGGGGGTTCACCGAATCCGATGAGCCGAACTTTTCATTCCGGGCCGCTCCCTGCAATTTTTTGAGCGGCACCGCCGCGCTGGCCGAGGAGGCCGTCCGCGGCATCGGACGCAATTACGTCTGGCGGCTGGGGCGGCCCTTTAACGAACGAGATGAGCCGGAAAACCTTTTGCATCAGTTGCAGAGGTCTGACAAAATTTTCGACGGCGTCAATCCCGCGTCACACACGGACGATTTTGCGCGGGCCTGCATTGATCTTTGGGAACGAAATGCGCCGTATGGGATCTACAACGTTACGAATCCGGGCGTAGTGACAACGCGGCAAACGGTGGAAATGATTCAGAGGGTTCTCAAGCCCGGGCGCTACTTCGACTTTTTGCAGGACGATACTAAATACCACAGCCAGGGAAACGGTGTGCCGGTTGCCGATTGCATCCTGGACGCGTCCAAATTGCTCGCCACGGGGGTATCCATGCGCCCGCTGCCTGAAGCTCTCGAGGACGCTCTAAAGAGCTGGCGGAGAGAAAGTTTTCACGACGAATGGAACCGAGCCGCCGCATAAGATGAAATTCAAAACAACGACGGCTTTCCCGCCCCTTAAAAGGTATTTCCTGCCGCCGCTCCTGGGTTTTTTTATTCTGAGCGCGAGAGCCAGGGGACAACAGGAAACGGTTCAGCCGCTTGCTCCGCCGGTCGAGTCCACCTCGCAACTAGCCATGACCAACAGCTTCCAATTGTTTCCAATCCACGCAGTCCCTGCGCCGCCGCAACCCTATGAACCTTTTCAATGGGACCGGTTCATTGTGCGCCCGCACATGGATTACCAATTCACCAAGGCTTACCATCTCCTTGCCGCGCCGAGCAACCAGGTAGATACAACGATCCAAAGGGTTTCTCCGGGTTTATTATTTGATCTCGGCCCGCATTGGGCACTGGACTATACCCTTTCCCTTGCCTGGTATTCCAACACCAATTTCGGCACAGAGGTTGACCATTCTATCACCTTAACGGGCCAAACAGTGTATGGGGACTGGAACCTGGGATTTTTACAATCTGTCCTTTTGACCCGCTCCCCGCTCATTGAATTCGGCGGTCAAACCTACCAGGACTATTTTAACACTTCGGTCACGGGCCACCATGAGGATAATCAATATGTCTCCGAGGACCTTGACCTTAACCAAAACATTCAGATTTTTCCCGGCGGCGGTTTCGAAGACATGAGCTCCTGGTCCACGGTGGACTGGTTAAATTATCAGCCACAGTCCCATTTCAATATCGGCATAAGCCCCGGCCTGGGGTATAATGACGCCGTTTACGGTCCCGACTCCGCGTTCGAGCAGGCCCAGACACGGGTGAATTGGCGACTGACGGACATCCTAAGCGTCCAATTGTCCGCCGGCGTTGTTGAAACCGAATTTCTTGGCAGCGAAGGCAACGGCAATTTGTTCAGCCCCATTTACAGCGGCACCCTTGATTTTAAACCGTTTTCTCAAACCGAAATCTCTGTTTTTGCAAGCCGTTATTCGTCACCCTCGATGCTGGTGGATGAATACGCCGAGGGATCAACCGTCGGATGCTCGATCGGTCAGCGGTTACTTGGACAATTCTACGTTGGCGCCCAGGCCTCTTACAGCGACCAAAAGTATATTGGCACCGCTATCGCCGTCATCCCGATTAGTCCGACGGTGGACGTGATTGAACGCCTCAACGAAGGTCGCCAGGACAAATATTACACTTTTTCCGCCCGCCTGGGCCATTCGTTCCTCCAACGTGGCAATATTTCCGTCTTTTACCAATACAGCGGCGACAGTTCCTCGGTAAGTGGATACAGCTTTGCCGGCAACCAATTTGGCGGAGAAGTCAGTTATAGCTTTTGAAAAATCCATGTCGGTCAAAGAGATCAAGTTGGAGTCAGAAAAGAGCAGCCTCGTTTTGAAAGCTGAGCGCTCTTGCGAGAGGATTAATAAATCGCGGCTAAGTTTCTTTTTTCTGGCCGCGGCCCTGCTCACGCTCGTATTTTCCGGGCCGCTCTATCATCTGCTGCAACTGGCGACCCGCGATGATTTATATACGGATATACCGTTGGTGCCAATGCTGACTTTGTACCTCATCTGGCTGCGCCGCCAAAGGATGCCCCGTTCTTTTCGACCCGCGAGCCTTCCGGGTGCGTTGCTTTCCCTGGCCGGCCTGTTGCTACTGGCAGTGTGGTGGATTGCTTCCCATCAAACTTCACAGGCGTTGGAAAATGATCTGGCCGCAAATATTCTTGCGTTCCTGCTGTTGTTGACTGGCATTTGCTTCGTTTTCCTTGGTAAAGCCTTTATGCGCGTGTATGCCTGTCCAATAGCGCTGCTGGCTTTCACCATTCCATTTCCCACGGTTTTGCGCCAGTGGATCGAGACACTATTGCAGCACGGTTCGGCCACATTTGCCACTCTATTCTTTCACATTGCAGGCGCTCCAGTCACACGCGAGGGACTGAATTTCCGATTGTCGGACATGGTCATACAAGTGGCGCCCGAGTGCAGCGGCATCCATTCGACAGTCGTATTGGTTATCGTCAGCATCGTGGGCGGCTGGCTGTTTCTGCGTTCCAAGTGGAAGCGGACAACACTGGTGCTGGCCGCAATACTTCTGGGGTTTATTCGAAACGGGTTCAGGATCTTCGTCATCGCCGAGCTTTGCATGTCCGACGGCCCGCAAATGATTAACTCCCCAATCCATCGGCACGGTGGGCCGCTCTTCTTTGCCTTGTCACTGATCCCCTTCTTTTTCCTGTTGCTTTATCTCCGAAAGACAGAGGGACCAAACCGTGAACCGTCAACCAGACAATCGTTATGAAAAAGCACCAAATTTTTCCAGTTCTCGTCGCCGCTTGCCTTGGCGGTCTCGCCCTCGCGGGATGCTCGCAACGGGCAAAAACCCATTACAGTCTTCAACGCGCCAATGCCATGTTTGAGTCCGGACAATTTGACCGGGCCGAAAGCGAATACCTCAACGTTTTGCGGGCCGATCCCCGGAACGCTCAAGCCATTGGCCGCCTGGGCCTTATCTATTATAATGAGGGCCGCTTCCAAAAGGCGGCGCCGTACCTTTACAAAGGAAGCGAAATGTCATCCAGCAATCTCGAACTGCGGGTCAAGCTGGGCATTATCTGCCTTGCAATCGGAGACCGCAAGGAGGCCCATGACCAGGCCGCATTTGTCCTCAAAAACAACCCGGCCAACAGCGAGGCGCCGGTGCTGTTGGCGCAATCGGCCGCGCAGGGTCAATTCGCCAGCCTGAAACAACAATTCAATGGCCTCATCGCCCAGGGTGACAGCGCCCCATTGGAAACGGCATTGGGCATTTTGGCGTCCCGGCAGGACCATGTGAAGGACGCGTTAGAGAAATTCCAGCGCGCGCTCAACCTCAAATCGCAATTTGCACCAGCCTACGACGCCCTTGCCAACACTTATTTGCAGATCCACCAGGTGAAAAAGGCGGCGGATGCGTTCAAGGCCGCGTCCGAATGCGCGTCCATAACCTCCCCATTGCAAACGGAGTACGGCCAGTTCGAAATTCAAACCGGCAATTCCAGAGTCGCCGAAGGATTTTTCAATGCTCTCACGCAAAAAGTTCCCGATTATATGCCCGCCTGGCTTGGCCTGGCCGAAGTCGCGCTCGATGAAAGGAAATTTGACGATTCGGCAGCGGCATTGAAAAGAGTCCTCGACAGTGATCCGCAAAATGCGGATGCCTTGGTGCTTAAAGCAAGACTTGAGCTGGCGCAGGGCCACACGGACGATGCCATCGCTGAACTGGAACATCTCGTCAAAACCTTTCCCAGGGCGCCCCACATGCACTATCAACTGGCTCTTGCCTATATTATGGGAGAAAAAACAGACAAGGCTATTAACCAATTGCATGAAACCCTTGACCTGAACCCTGATTTTGCCCAGCCGGCTATCCTCCTCGCCCAACTTGACGTTCAAAGAGGGGACGTGGAATCGGCCCTCGCTTTACTTAAGCCATTAGTTGCGCGCCACCCCGATATGATTGACGCCAAACTGCTGCTGGCAGACGTTTATCGGCTTCAAAAGGATTTCAATGACGCGCTCGCCATTTATCAGCAGCTCGAAAGAACATATCCCAAAGATCCGAAGATCCCGCTCCTGGCCGGTTCCGCCTGCGTTCAGCAATTGAAAGAGGACGCGGCCCGCGTCCAATTTAACCGCGCTTTGCAAGTGGATCCGGGGAATGTCAGCGCCCAGGAGGAATTAGCGCAATTGGACATGGTTGACAAAAATTTCGATGCGGCGGAGCAACGGGTACAAAACCTGATTGCGAAAAATCCGGGCCAGGCGCCGTTGCAGATTCTTTTGGCGAAGATTTTTCTCGACCGCGGCCAGACCAATCGGGCTGAAGAGGCCTTGTCAAAAGCCGCCACCCTTCCCGACGGGCTGCAGGCAAATTTTATCCTCGCACAGCTATATTTTAATGTCAAACAGGACAAAGACGCCCTCGACACCCTTAACGTCGCCATCACAAAGGAACCGCGCAATCCCTCGCTGCTCATGTTAGCCGCGGAGATTCAAAGTGACCAAAGGGATTACGTCAACGCCGCGGCCACTTATGAGAAATTGCTCGCAGTGAGTCCGCAGTATAGCCCGGCGCTCAACAATCTTGCGTGGCTCTATTCGGACCATCTTGGCGACCTGGCCAAGGCCTACGCTCTGGCCCAACGGGCCCGGCAACTGCTTCCGAACGATCCTTCGACCGCCGATACCCTCGGATGGATTCTCTTTAAACGTGGCGACTATACGTCCGCTCTAAGTCTGTTTCAACAAAGCGCCGGCGGGTTGCCGGGCAATCCCGAAGTGCAGTTTCATCTTGGTCTCACATATTACATGCTGGACAACGAGGATTCCGCGCGCCAGCAGCTTCAAAATGCGCTTTCGCTCACAGCCCCGTTCGCCGACCGAATTGGATGCCAGAAGTATTTGAACATTCTCAATATTGACCCGACAGGCGCGGATAGCGCGGCCCGTGAAATCCTCGAAAAGCAATTTTCCGAACAGCCGGCGGACCCAATTGCCTTTAGCCGCCTCGAGGCGATTTATCGGCGCGACAACAACGCAGCCAAAGCGGCTGAACTGTGCCACACTGCCCTGAAGGCAAATCCGAAGAATGCCAAAGCCATGGTCCTTCTCGCGCAACTGTGTGAAACCCAGGACCGTCAGAAAGCATTGGAATTGGCAAAATCCGCGTATCAACTCTCGCCCAACGATGCCGACGTTTGCTCCACGCTGGGGCGCCTGGCGTTTCTTACGGGTGACGATCAGTGGGCGTTTACCCTTCTTGACGAAGCGTCCCAAGACCAGCCCACAAATGGGCAAACGCTTTTTGATCTGGCAAATGCCGCCTTCTGCCTCGGAAAAGTGTCCGAAGCGCAAACTGACATGCAAAACGCGATGCAATCGGGGCTTTCCCGGGTTCAGGCCGTTCGAGCCAAAAATTTCCTGGACATGATCACAATGGGCAAAAATCCCCGGCAAGCTGGCGCAAGCCATGCAGATATCCAAAGTATCGTGGCTTCCGAGCCGGACGATGCTGCCGCGCTGTATGCGCAGGCCGTGGCCGATAGTGAAAACAATGATGCCGCGGGCGCAGAAGGCGCCTACGAAAAATTACTCGCGCGCCATCCAAATTGTTCCATCGCCTGCAAGAATCTCGCTATTCTGTATGCGCAAACCCTGGCGGATCCCGCCAAGGCCTATCCGGTGGCCCTGAAGGCTCGAGAGGCATTCCCTGATGATCCCCGGGTCGCGCGCGCTCTGGCAATGGTTCTCTTCCGCAAAGGTGATTATGACGGCGCCGCGAACCTGTTCAACAGCGTTTCCAATTCTCCAGGAGCGGATGCCCGGCTGTTTTATTGCCTGGGAATTTGCGAGTACCATTTGAAAAATTTTCTTGAGACCAAAACGTCGCTCGAGCGGGCATTGAATTTGAACCTTTCAGGCCAGGAAGCCGCCGATGCGCGCCAAACCCTGTCGGAGTTGCATTGACCACGCGCCAGAGGCCCGCAAATGACGCATTTAGCACTAAAATTGTCGGCCATTTTTACATAATGGAAACCGGACCTTTCGCTTGGAAATACATAGCAATTGTTATCTATTTAGAAACGCGTCGGAAAAACTTACGGTTTGATCCTTCCTTGGCCGCCAATTCCCGCACGAAATCGCTGGCACTGCCGATGCTATGAAGAAAAACTGACGATTGCAAAATACAAGGAGTTAAAAAGGAAAGCAAAAATATGAAAAGGAAATGGTTAGTAATTGTGGCGGCCGTAGCGGCCGTCTGTGGGGTGGCGGGGATTGCCCAAGCCGTCCCGATCTCGGGCAATATCACATTCGTTGGCGGGGTTGGACTGAACAGTTCTTCCGCGGCAACGGCCACGGAGGTAACAGCCTGGACCGGCTTCGGCGGATCCGGCAGTCCATATGTGGAGAGCGCGGACGGAAGTTTTGCCGGAATTAAGCCCGGCACCGCGGCGACCTTCTCGTCTCCATGGTTCTTCGACTCGGCTGGAGTGGCTGACCTCTGGAGCGTTGGCGGCTATACGTTTGACCTGACTTCGTCGAAGGTTGCCTATCAGGGCACAACCCTCGAAGACGGAGTGCCCATCGGGAGCGCCGTCGTGGAGGGCATCGGCGCGATTAGCGGCAATGGTGAAACTCCCGAGGCAATGACCTGGAGCTTCTCGATCAATGATCCAGGAGCCGCGGGCGCGAGCGGGCTCGTCTTCTCATTCCAGGTCGCGGATGGAACGGTGAGCACGTCGGCTGTCCCGGATGGCGGCACCACCGCCATGATGCTCGGTCTGGGCATCCTTGGACTCGGTCTCATCAAGAAGCAGATGTTCGCCTGAGCGAACCGACATCGGTAACGGAATTTTTGGGCGGATTTACTCCGCCCAAAAATTGTCTCTTTTTCCCGGCCCCACATTCCCCCCACGCATGCATATTGCGGCTTTCATTGCCTTTTCCGCCGCGCTCTTCAGCGCGGCTTTGGCGTTCATTGTCGCCTGGCGCGGCCACGGAACGGCCCATCGGTCTTTTGCCGCCGGCATGTTTGCCCTGGCGGTCGAAAGCCTTTTCAACGGCCTCGCAACTCTGGCCGTTTTGCCTGAAGAACAGGTTTTTTGGGAACAATGTCGCCTTGTGACAATGTCCTTTTTGCCAGGAACATGGCTCTTTTTCAGTTTGAGCTATGGGCGCGGAAACCATCGGGAATTTCTGCGGCGATGGCGCCTGGTTTTGATTGCGGCATTTTTGGTCCCCATCGGCCTTGCCGTCTTGTTTCAGGCCAGACTCATTTCAGAGATCAATCTGGCCAACGGGAACAGGATTTTCGTCCTGCGTGAAGTCGGTGTTGTGATCAACCTGGTTTTTCTGGCCGGCGCCGTTCTGGTTCTGATGAATCTGGAAAGAACGTTTCGTTCCGCTGTCGGCACGATGCGCTGGCGAATCAAATTCATGATCGTTGGATTGGGCGTCCTTTTTGCCGTTCGTTGCTATGGCGCCAGCCAGGCGCTTTTATTTCATGCCGTGGATCTTTCACTGCAAATCCTCAACGGGATCGCTTTAATTGCCGCATGCGGCCTCATAGCACGCTGCCTGTTTCGCACCGGCCATTTTGACGTGGACATTTTTCCATCGCATTCTCTTCTCCAGAACTCCCTCACGGCCCTCCTGGCCGGCGTCTATCTGCTTGTTATCGGCATTTTTGCCAACGTAGTCGCCTTCCTGGGAGGAGACAATGCGTTCGCGGCCAAAGCGTTTTTCGTTCTCATCGCCCTGGTATTGCTCACGGTTTTGCTCCTGTCTGACCGGATGCGTCTGTGGTCCGCCCGCTTTGTGAGCCGGCACTTTCAGCGCCCGCAATATGATTACCGGGACCTCTGGCGCAAATTCACCGAAAGCACGGCGTCCTGCGTCAGCGCGAGTGAATTGGCCCAGGCCACCGTCAAATTCACGGCAAATATTTTCCGTGTCTTGTCTGTCACAATATGGCTCGTGGATGAAAACGGCGAGCAACTGGAATTTGCCGCCTCGACCTCTCTCTCAAGTCCCAAGAAAGGCACTTTAGCTCTGAACAAAGATGAAGTCCGTGAATTGTTGACGGCGCTTAGGGATCAATCCAACCCCTTTGATATTGACCTTTCCCGCGAAAAACCCGCCGCCACGCTCAAAAAAATCCACCCCGCCGAATTTACGAAAGGCGGTCGTCGCGTGTGCGCCCCTTTGGCCGTGGCCGGACAAATGCTGGGCCTGATTATTCTGGGCGACCGCATCGGCGCCATTCCCTTTTCAGGCCAGGACCTGGATTTGCTCAAATGTATCGCCGACGAAATTGCCGCCAGCCTGTTAAATGTCCAGCTTTCAAAAAAATTGCTGCAAGCCAAGGAATTGGAAGCCTTTCAAACGATGTCCGCGTTCTTTGTCCATGATTTAAAAAATGCGGCGTCCACGCTCAATCTCATGCTCAAGAACCTGCCGGTGCATTTCGCGGACCCCAGATTCCGGGAAGACGCCTTGCGCGGCATTTCCAAATCCGTGACGCACATCAATCGCCTGATCGAACGCCTGACCCTTCTGCGGCACGAATTGAAGATATCGCCCGCGGAAGGTGACTTGAACGACTGGCTATCCAGGTCCCTTGTGGAATTCGAAAGGAGCTCTGGGGCTGCCCTGGTCAAAGAACTCGAGCCATTGCCAAAAGTCTCTTTCGACCGCGAACAATTGCTAAAAGTCCTGACCAACCTCGCCCTGAACGCGAGAGAAGCTTCTCCGCCAAACGGAACGATTCATATCGCCACCAGCCAAATCAATGGCTGGGCCGTTCTCTCCGTCTCAGACAATGGATGCGGCATGGACAGCGAGTTCCTCAATCGCTCGCTGTTCCGTCCGTTCCGAACGACCAAAAAGAATGGCATCGGCATTGGGATGTTCCAAAGCAAAATGATCATCGAGGCGCATCGCGGCAAAATTGAAGTCCAAAGCCAGACTGGCAAAGGCACCACATTTCGAATCTTTTTGCCCGTCCATAATTACCATGAATCCGACCCTACTCATTGTTGACGACGACGAGGAAATTCGCGCGCAAATGAAATGGGCGCTCTCTGGCGACTATGACATTGTCCTGGCCGCTGATCGCGCCTCTGCCGTCGAAGTCTTTCGCGCTGAAAAACCCGCCGCCGTCCTGCTCGACCTTGGCTTGCCCCCCAATCCTGGCACGCCGGAAGAAGGGCTGGGCGCCTTGTCAGATATTCTCGCGGCGGACCGTTTCGTCAAGGTTGTCGTCATCACCGGTCAAAACGAAAAGGAAATCGCGCTTCGCGCCATTGGCGGCGGGGCTTACGATTTCCTGTGCAAACCCATCGAGATGGATGAATTAAACCATCTGTTAAAGCGGTGCTTTCACGTGTCGAAACTCGAAAAGCAATTTTCGGAACTCCAAAACCTGACCGGTAACAGCGATTCTTTCGAAGGAATTCTCGGGAACAGCGCGAGGATGCAACCGATTTTCGAAATGATCCGCAAAGTTGCAACCACAGACGCGCCGGTGCTGATATTAGGTGAAAGTGGAACCGGAAAAGAAATGGTGGCACGCGCAATCCATAAAAAGAGTGACCGCCAGAAAGGCCCATTCGTGGCCATCAACTGTGGCGCCATTCCGGAAAACCTTCTGGAAAGCGAGCTGTTCGGGCATGAGCGCGGCGCTTTTACAGGCGCGCATGTCCAGCGCCCGGGACGCATCGAAACAGCCAACGGCGGGACGCTCTTTTTGGATGAGATTGGAGAGATGCCGCCCACTCTGCAAGTCAAGTTGCTTCGGTTTTTGCAGGATCAAACCATCGAGCGGGTTGGCGGGCGCGAGGAAATCCAGGTCAATACCCGGGTCATTGCGGCGACCAATGCTGACCTGAAGAAAAACATGGCGTCGGGCGTTTTTCGCGAAGATTTGTTTTATCGCCTCGCCGTCGTCCAACTTTTCTTGCCTCCTTTGCGCGAGCGGGACGATGACATTCTTTTGCTCGCAAAATTTTTCCTTCATCATTTCGCAACAGACGCCGCCAAGGACGGCCTGGCCTTTGACACCGATGCGCTACGCGCCTTGACCAAGCATCCCTGGCCCGGCAACGTGCGTGAACTGGAAAACTGCGTGCGCCGCGCAGTAATCCTCGCCGAAGGCAAACGTGTAAGCGCGCGTGACCTCGAACTGAAGGCCGGGGACATTGATATCAATGGCGCTGTGACCATTCGAGACGCGCGCGAGGCCGTCGAGCGCCAAATGATTCAGCAGGCGCTACGCAAATACTCCGGCAAAATTGCCCCGGCCGCCGCGGAACTCGGCCTAAGCCGCCCCACAATTTATGAGCTGATGGACAAGCTCGGCATTGCCCGTCACGGCGCCGAGCTTGCCAAAAGCGGAAAGAATGGATCTTAGCTTGAAGGACATGCACCCCACCTGTCAGTTCGGCGCGCAATGTACGCGCAATCGAAACATGGCCGGAGGCCAACGCAACTGACAGGTAGGGTGCCTGCCTTTTATCCGGTTCCGGGATCACTGATCCCCCAAGGGCGCAAACCAACTCAATCACTGGAATGGTCCAGGACACGCACCCCGCCTGCCAGTCCGAACGCAAAGGCCGCGACGTCAAAGAGCCTGAACGTTCAGCTAACTGACTGACAGGCAGGGCGCGCGTCTTGCAACAAACCTTACCTTAAAAATGCCTCGTGCAACCCGCCATCAACCGTAATGATTTGTCCGGTTGTCTTGCTTAAGCGCTGCGAAACCAGAAGAAAATACGC
>JBOHXA010000517.1:0-3870 GCA_050737335.1 Limisphaerales bacterium
GGCTTACAGAGGGGCATTGGAAGCCCGGATCGGGCGCCGAAGATAACATTCATACGCATCTTCATTGGAAGACAATCCCAACGGATGAGGTGATACAGAAATCCGCAATCCTTGATGTCACTTCAAAAATGGATGAGCGCGGCTTTTTTCGTTGTGAATTGCCTGCCGGCGATTGGACAATTTTGCGTTTCGGCCATACGACCACGGGCGTCAACAATCATCCCGCGCCGGTCGGAGGCCTCGGTTTGGAAACCGATAAGCTCAGCCGCGCCGCAACGCTGCGTCAATTCGAGGCGCTCATGGGAAAAATCATCAGCGCAATCGGGCCGCTCGCCGGTAAAACGCTTGTCGCCACGCATATTGATAGCTGGGAAACAGGAGTCCAAAATTGGACGCCCACCATGCGGTCTGATTTTCAAAGGCTGCGCGGTTACGATTTGCTCGCGTATTTTCCCGTGCTCACAGGGCGGGTCGTGGAAAGCCTTGAAGTGTCCCAACGCTTTCTGTGGGATTTTCGAAATACCATAGGGGACTTGTTGGTGGAAAACTACGCCGCGGCCATGCGTGAATTAGCGGCCAAACACGCGCTGCGATTGTCTATCGAAGGCTATTCGGGCGAACCGGCCAACGATGTCCGTTACGGCGGCCAGGCCGTCGAACCCATGTCCGAATGCTGGTCATGGGGACGCTTCGGAGCAAAGGAAACAGTCACCGAAATGGCATGTGCCGGGCATGTGTACGGCCGCAATATCATCGGCCAGGAAACTTTCACCGCCAACTCGGATGAAAAATGGCTGGGCCATCCCGCCGTCGTCAAAGATATTGGCGATTGGACCTTCTCAGAAGGCATCAACCGATTTGTATTTCACCGCTACGCGATGCAACCGTGGACAAATCCACATTACGGGCCTGGCATGAGCATGGGGCCGTGGGGCCTGCACTATGAGCGCACGCAAACCTGGTGGAACATGAGCAAGCCCTGGCACGACTACGTCGCCCGCTGTTGTTATATGCTGCGCAAGGGACATTTTGTGGCCGACATCTGCTACATGCAGCCTGAAGGGTCGCCGCTCAAGTTTTCACCGCCGAATGGAAAGGCCAGCCTGTCTCGGCGCCCGGGGTATAATTTTGATGGTTGCCCGGCTGAACTGGTGCTCAAACGCATGGAGTTCGAGAACGGCTTTCTGACGCTGCCCGGCGGCATGAAATACCGTGTTCTGGTACTGCCCGATTCGCCAACCATGACACCCGGGTTATTGAGAAAAATAAAAAAGTTGGCGGATGCCGGCGCGATGGTCGTGGGGCCTAAGCCCGGAAAGTCTCCCAGCCTCACCCGGTATCCGCATTGTGACGCGGAGGTTCAACGGTTGGCCGGCGAGTTGTGGTCCGGTAAAATTTTTTCAGGAACCACGGCTGAGGAAATTTTGGCAGCGCGCGGCATCCAACCCGACTTTCAATGTGATCAGTCCATGGTCCGATGGCTTCATCGGCGCGCGGATGACATGGACATCTATTTCGTCGCCAACGGCGCGGCCGACGGCCAATATCCATATGCTGGCAGCCCTCGGGTCGCGAACTGTTCCTTTCGGGTTTCAGGAGTTCAGCCTGAAATCTGGGACCCGGAAACGGGCCGCGTTTCACCTGTCAATGTCTATCAAATGCCGGGGCGCTCGACGACGGACATTCCGTTGGTTTTGGGGCCTAAGACATCGGTGTTTGTGATATTTCGCCATGGGCAATCGCCGCCACCGCAAGTGGTTCGAAGTGTTAGCCGCGACGGAAAACCATTTCTGCGCCCGGGCGGTTCGCAATCGGCGCCGGTCGTTGAAATTCTCTCCGCCGTCTATGGCAAGCCGGGCGAGCCGCGGCACTCGCGCGATGCAACCGCGGACGTCGAAAAATTGCTTCAGAGAGACGCGCCCGGTTTTCCGGTGGTGGACGTCGCCGCCATTGGAGGCGACCCGGACGTGAATGTGGTCAAAACTCTGGACATTCACTGCCGGATTAACGGCCGGGAAAAACATCTCGTCTTTCACGATGGCGACACCGTGGAATTCAATGTCCCTGGAGAATATCCACCGGCGACTGTCGCAACGGCTCAGGACGGAACGGTGCGATTGTGCGCCAGAAAACCAGGGAAATACCAATGCCTCCTGCTGCCACCCGGCGCGTCGCTTGCTGAGACGCCGGGGGCTTCTGGGAAAACGGTCACGATTTCTCTTCCTGTCATTCCGCAGCCAATAAAGATCCAAGGTCCGTGGACGGTCACCTTTCCCGAGGGTTGGGGCGCGCCGCCGCATATCCAGATGGAAAAATTGGTTCCATGGAATGAGCATCCTGACTCCGGCGTGAAATATTTTTCCGGCACGGCAACCTATCAATGTCGATTTGACGTTCCGGCGGAATTATTCGCCAATGACCATCGCATCCAATTGGACCTGGGCGCCGTTGAAGTCATGGCTGAGGCGAAATTGAATGGGCAGCCATTGGGAATTCTTTGGAAACCGCCATTTGAACTTGATGTGACATCCGCTTTGGCTGCGGGACCAAATCGTTTGGAAATTAAAGTCGCCAATCTCTGGGTCAACCGTTTAATCGGTGACCAGCAATTGCCATCTGATGCCGAACGCAACGATAACGGCACGCTTAAACGCTGGCCGCAATGGCTCTTGGAGGGCAAGCCCAGTCCCACCGGGCGCTTCAGCTTCACCACCTGGGAATTATGGCACAAGAATGATGCCCTTGTGCGATCAGGCTTGATCGGCCCGGTGCGGCTGCTGACGACCATTTGCAGGCCTGTTTACGGTCCCAGGACTGAGCGATAAAAGCGATGAGGATAAATCAAGGCGTTGGGGTCGGTGAAGTCATATAGCGTGGCGCTATTGGTAAAGAGCGGCGTCCAATGGACGAAATTAGTCGAGCCTTCCAGAATGTAACTCTCACCGCTGGTGCCGCCCAGCCGGAATTGGAATCCGTCGCCAGGCAGCCATGTTCCACGGCTTAGGAAAGGATGAGGCGTGGGATAGTAATCCAGTTGGTCGTTCCAATGCGCAATAAACGAGGAAGGTTTGCTTCCGGCAGTTGTGAAAACGCCTCCTGCATAAAGATTATTTCCGATCGCAGCCAAAGCATCCACGAAACCGGCCTGACTAAAGCCGCTGGCATCATAAACTCCGCTACCCAGCCCTGACCAC
This sequence comes from Limisphaerales bacterium, assembly GCA_050737335.1. Lineage (GTDB taxonomy): Bacteria > Verrucomicrobiota > Verrucomicrobiia > Limisphaerales > UBA11358 > UBA11358. The sequence continues at coordinate 3,195 of JBOHXA010000517.1, forward strand.
GTCGAACCGTTCCAAACCGCCAGGCCCTGCGCGAACACGCCGCCGGCATTGGTAAATGAGCCGCCCACATAAAGATTGGTGCCGATCATGACGAGAGAATTCACGCTGGGGCTGCCCTCCGGGCTGGCGCCGGTTCCGCTCACGCCACTGCCCAGGGCAGACCATGCGCCCGCCGTCGCGTCCCATTTGGCAATGCCATTTACCGTGACTCCGCCGGCAGTCGTAAAGCTCCCGCCCACGTACACGACGTCATTGGTCGCAAGAATTGCGTTCACCGTTCCATTCAAGCCACTGCCTAGGGCGCTCCAATTTCCGGTATCCTCATTAAAAACAGCTATGTTGTTTGCCGGCACGGTGGCGTTGTAAGAATCGGCCGAAGTAAAATTACCCCCGGCATACAAATTGTTGTTAATGCTATCCCAACCCAGCGCGCTCACGGATTGGCCGCCGCCCGTCACCCAGTAATATCCGGCATACCAGCTTCCGTCCTGGAATAAGGCCAGCCCAGGACTGTAAGCGCCGCCGCCTGCAACATCCACATTCGTAAAAATGCCGCCAATCCACAAAAAATTCCCGTCATAGGCCAGGGCTTCCACCTTCGCGTCGGTGCCACCCATGTCATTCCATTCGCTTCCGTCCCAATAACCGACGTAGTTGACGGAATAGGGCCCTATGT
>JBOHXA010000518.1:0-5797 GCA_050737335.1 Limisphaerales bacterium
GGCCAAATCCAATCGCTTAAAGACTCCGAATTTTGAGCCTGGATCCATCTGTGGCTAAAACTCCACCGGTAGCAGTCGTGGCGTCGAGCGCAGGTAATCATTTTCGTCGCCCATGAAATCAATCAACTGCTCAAACAGGCAAATCATCGCCCGTCCCATCTATCGTGAAGATGGGGCTTCCAGTACAGTTGAAGCATTGAGGAGTCTATGGCCATAATTAATTATCCGCAGATTGCGCAGATTTTCGCAGATTTACGATTGACTTCATCCTTTTGTCTTTGTTTCACATCCCGCCCAGCGGTATGCGACGAATCCGATGAGCATAACCACCAAAATGAGTACAGACTGCTTCTCGGCGGGTTCGTCGCGATAATCACTACGGATAGTGACGCCGACATTTTTCCCCGTGTTAGAAACCGTCCACTGGACCGGATCAATTTTTTTAACCGGGACAATCAGAGCCGCGTCTTGCTTTGGATAGGACTCACAAACTGTGACAACATCAGGACCGACTTCAACCATCGGCGCGTAGTAGAAAAATGGCGATATTAATTCCCAACCACAAATCAAGAGAGTCGCAACGAAACATACGGTGAATACCTGTTTTTGAAGGCGCGTCACAACCAAATGCTAAAACTGTCACCCTGAGACGTAAAGTGCTTTCGGGATGCCGGAAATGTTTCAAATCCCTGTCTCATCTGTGCTGATTTGTGGCTAAAAATCATTCCGGTTGAATCAGGATTTGACCAAGCTGTCTTGGTTCTGTGCGTCGTTGACTGTCATTTGAAACTCAAAACATCAGATTCTGCGGACAGTCGTAACACTCCCGGCTGGCTTAAACGTCTCGACACGCTCGCCAGTCACGCGCTCTTCGCAAAGGCAGACCTTGAGCTAATGGATGGTTTGGGCTAACGTCAACAGTTTCCAAAGATGGCGATGGATTATAAAGACACACTCAATCTCCCGCGAACGGACTTTTCCATGAGGGCCGATCTGGCGGCCCGCGAGCCGGAACGGTTGAAGAAATGGGAAAATGACGGGCTTTACGGGAAAATCCAAAAACAAAGGGCCGGCGCCAAAAAATTCGTGCTGCATGACGGTCCGCCCTTTGCCAATGGCGACGTCCATGTCGGGACCGCGCTGAACAAAATTCTCAAGGATATTATCATCAAATACAAAACCCTCCGCGGTTTCAGCTCGCCGTATGTGCCGGGCTGGGACTGCCACGGTTTGCCAATCGAATTTAAAGTCTCGCAGGAAATGCGCAAGCAGGCGACAGCCGACGCCTTGAGCATGGACCCGGTCGTTGTCCGCCAGGCTTGCGAAGCGTACGCGCGCAAATTCATTGATATCCAGCGCGCGCAGTTCAGGCGCCTGGGCGTGCTCGGCGATTGGGACAATCCTTATCTGACGCTCGACAAGGGATACGAAGCCGACGAACTGCGATTATTTGCCGACATCGTGGAAAAAGAATTTGTGTATCGCGGCAAGAAGCCCGTCTATTGGAGCATTCCCTGCCGAACGGCGCTCGCGGAGGCGGAAGTGGAATACAAAGAGCACGTAAGCCAGAGCGTGTATGTGAAATTTCCTCTGGCCGAAAGTGACAAAACATCCATTGTCATCTGGACCACGACCCCCTGGACGTTGCCTGCAAACCTCGCCGTGGCCTATAACCGGGAATTTCAATACGTCACCGTCGAGGCGGCGGGCGAAAAATTCATTCTTTCCCGCGGATTGCTCTCCGTCGTGGCCGGGAAGTGCGGTTGGACCGATTATAAGGAAGCGCCCATCGAAACGGATGCGCTGGCCCGGCTCGAATATCAACATCCATTTTGCAATCGCACTGGCAAATTGTTTGCCGCCGATTTTGTCACCAGCGATACCGGAACCGGTTTCGTCCATATCGCGCCCGGACACGGTCTCGATGACTATAACCTGGGCCTGAAGGTTGGCCTTCCCATTTATTCGCCCGTGGATGACGATGGCAAGCTCGCCTGCACCAATGACCTGCCGCGCGAACGGCAAATGCCCGAAACCATGGTGGGCAAGGCATTGCTCGAAAAGCACGGCAAGAGCGAAGCCAATGAAGCCGTTTTGCACGAATTGCGCTTGCGCCACGCGCTGTTGCACCAGGAAAATTATCATCACAGCTATCCGCATTGCTGGCGCAGCAAGACGCCGATTATTTTTCGCGCGATGGACCAATGGTTCATCAAAATTGATCATGCGCTGGCCAATAACGGCATGTTTCGGCAGGAGGCCCTGTCGGAAATCGGGCGCGTGAATTGGATTCCCGATTGGGGCGTCAATCGCATCAAGGGAGCGGTGCAATCGCGTCCGGATTGGTGCATATCGCGCCAGCGCACGTGGGGCGTGCCCTTGCCGGCATTCTATGACGGAAAGGGAAATGCCATTCTGGACGCGCGGATTATCCGCAATGCGGCGGATTTGATTGAACAACACGGCTCCAATGTGTGGTTCGAAAAGACCGCCGCGGACCTTTGGGCGCTTGTCAAGCCAAAGGACTGGAACGGACCGGAGGCGAAAACAAAATCGAACGACACTCTGGACGTTTGGATTGATTCCGGAAGTTCGTCCCGGGCCGTCATCGCGCGGCGCGCTAAAATTTCCGGCACGGACAAACCGTTCCAGGCGGACATGTATCTCGAAGGATCAGACCAGCATCGGGGATGGTTTCAATCATCGCTTCTGCTTTCGCTGGCTGGTAACGGCGCGGCGCCCTTCAAGACGGTGCTCACTCATGGATTCATGGTGGATGCCGACCGCGAAAAAATTTCCAAGAGCAACCAGGGCCAGGGCGGCTACGAAAAACCACAGACGGCTGAAAGCTATGTGAAAAAATGGGGCGCGGACGTTGTCCGCCTGTGGGTGGCGTCACAGGATTTTCGCAACGATATCGTGGTGAGCGACGAACGCGTCAACAAAGTGGCCGAGACCTATCGCGCGCTCCGCAATGCCATCCGATATCAGCTCTCCAATCTTTATGATTTTGATCCGGCCAAACACACAGTGCCGGATGACAAACTCACCGGATTGGACCGCTGGATGCTTGGCGAATTTTCAAAGCTGCAACAGGAAGTCATCCAGGCTTTTGACAAATACGAATTTCACGTGGTTTATCAAAAGCTCAGCCAATTTGTTGCGGTGGAACTTTCTGCGGTTTATCACGACGTAATCAAGGACCGGCTTTATACCGATCCGGCCAATTCGCCCCGCCGCCGTTCAACCCAAACGGCGTTGCTGCGGCTGCTGACCGGGCTGTGCCAGATGCTGGCGCCGATTGTTTCGTTCACGGCGGATGAAGCATGGGAATTTCTCCCGGACAAGCCCCCGGGATCTGTCCATGAAAGTCTATGGGAAGCCGAACGCTTTTCGGCGCCCAAATCCGAAGAAGACGATTGGAAAAATCTTTTCGAATTACGCAACGCCATCCTGCCGGAATTGGAAAAAAGCCGCCAGGCCAGGACCATCGGCAAATCCCTTGAAAGCAAAGTCATTGTCTTTGTAAGCCCGAAATCCAATGCTGAAATCGCCGGGAAATTTCCCGAAGACTTCAGGGAACTGCTCAACGTGTCGCAACTCAAGTTTGAGCGCGGAGGCGTTCTTCCCGTCTGCTCGGTGGAACGGGCCGGGGGACAAAAATGCGAACGTTGCTGGCATTGGGAATCCGACGTGGGCCGTGACCCGGCCCATCCAACAATTTGCGGGCGTTGCGCCGATGCGGTCAATTCCAGACGTTGAACGGCGTTGAAATTTGGCGTGCCGGGCAATCATAAGGACTTTGCCCATCTGGAGCGGAAAGTTTTTCCAGTATTGGGACGGCCTTGTGCGGGCCGCGCGCCGGCCGTGACCGTCAATGTAGCCTTCAACCATAACATTTAGCAGGTTCGGTTCGGGTCTTTCGAAAATTCATCCTTTGGCCTTATAAATGCTGTATCGAATTGCAATTCCGGGCGTTAAAGATTCTCCGGAAGGCAAGCCAATGAACGGAACCGCAAAAAAGATACTTTTGGTCGAAGACGAACCGATTGCTAAATCGCTGTACCAGAATAGGTTGCAGAGCGAGGGATTTGATGTTTCAGTCGCCGGCGACGGCGATGGCACATTTAACGAGCTTTCCAGTGCACAAGCCGACTTGGTTGTCCTCGATTTGTCGTTGCCCAAAATGAAAGGCGAGGAGGCGGTCAAACAGATTCGCGCCAATGACCGTTTGAAGAAGGCTCCCGTGTTGGTCATTTCGAACGCCTATATGACCGAAATGTCGCAAAAGGCCATGGAAATGGGCGCCACGCGCGGCCTTTTAAAAACAGAATGCACACCCGCTCGCTTAGTCGAGACCGTTCGCGATCTGCTGGGGTTTCGCTCGGCGTTTGATCTCTCCAACTCGCCCGTTAACGACAATAAATCTATCCAGGAATTTTCAGATGCCGCCGAGAAGGCGCTGGCCGATGAACTGAAGCTCAAGGAGACGCGCGAAGAGTTCATTAAAAAAGCGCCTTCTGAAATCGCGAAAATTAGGGACCATTGCCGGGCGTACGTTAAGGACGCCAAGGCGGGCGCAACCGCCGCCACTTCGGAGCCGCTGGGGCTGCTTTATCAGCAAGTGCGCTTTTTTGCGACGCGCGCCGGCTTGTCCGGATGCGTGCCCATTGCCATCGTGGCCAACGCCTTCGAGGCATTGCTCTTTGATGTGATGTTCAAGCCCGCCCGGGTGACCCCGTCAGTCTCACAAACGAGTGCCCAGGCGGTGGATTGTCTCGAGCGCTTGTGCCAGGCCAAGGATGGCGGAGTGCGCGACATAATTCCCAGGGCCAAAATCCTGGTGGTGGATGACGATCCTGTCTGCAATCTGGCCATGGTCACGGCGCTCAAGCGCGCCCATTTCGAGCCGGTCGCAGTCGAAGACCCCACAAAGGTCACGGACATGGCCAGGTCAACGCAGTTCGACATTGTGCTGTTGGATATCAACATGCCCGATGTGAGCGGCTTTGAATTGTGCAAAAATTTGCGGGCGATGCCTCAATATAAAGAAACGCCCGTGATATTCATTACGGCCAATGCCGATTTCCAGAATCGCGCCCAGAGCATCCTCAGCGGCGGCAACGATCTGCTTCCTAAACCCGTTTCGCCCCTCGAACTGGTTTTAAAGGTAACGATGCGGCTTCTCCAGCCCCAAAATCTGTCCGCTCAGGGCGCGGCGAGTCCAAAAAATAAACCAGTGACAGGCGCCGGCGCCCCTGCGACGACTGCAACCGAACCCGCGCCTGCGGCGCCTGTTGCAATGGCCGTGAAGCCCGATCCAAAGGATATTAAACCGGCTCCCACTCACGCACTGGCACCTGCTGTTTCCGCCAAACAAGAATCTTCGTTTTCCACGGAAATGGTTAAAAAGGCCTGGTCGAAGGAAGCGTTGCCGTCTGCAAAAAATGATCCAGCGGCGGGAACTGTATCCGAACCTAAAAAGCCAAACGATTCCGAACAATTTAAACTCGACTCCCAAGCCGTTTCTATCGGCCCCTTGAAGATGGCTGAAGTTGACAAGCCCAAGGACATCAATGGGGCTGATAAAGAGGTGCATTCAGTTGAAATTCTTCCTTCTGTCAAGGCGCCATTGGTTTCGAAGCAAGATCAAACCAAAGCGGCCGAAGCCAAAGCCGCGGCCGAAACCAAAGCAGCCGCCGAAACCAAAGCAGCCGCCGAAACCAAAGCAGCAGCCGAAACCAAAGCAGCAGCCGAAACCAAAGCAGCAGCCGAAACCAAAGCAGCAGCCGAAGCC
>JBOHXA010000519.1:0-1908 GCA_050737335.1 Limisphaerales bacterium
GGGCCGCATCGCCGGCCTCGAGGTGCTGCGCATCATTAACGAGCCTACCGCCGCGTCGTTGGCCTACGGTCTTGATAAAAAGAAAGACGAGAAAATCGCCGTCTATGACCTGGGCGGCGGCACATTCGACATTTCTGTGCTCGAAATCGGCGATGGCGTTTTTGAAGTCAAGGCCACCAATGGCGATACTCACCTGGGCGGCGACGACTGGGACAATTGCATCATGGACTGGATTCTGGACGAATTCAAAAAGGACGCTGGCATGGACCTGCGCAAGCAGCCGGACGCATTGCAGCGGATCAAAGAGGAGGCTGAAAAGGCCAAAATCGCTCTGTCCAGCGCGCAGCAATATGACATCAATTTGCCGTTTATCACTGCTGACGCCAGCGGGCCCAAGCACATTCAAAAGACCCTTTCACGGTCGAAAATGGAACAGCTCACCGATCAATTGTTCGAGCGGACGATCCAACCTGTCAAAGCCTGTCTGGGCGACGCGGGGATTGAAGCCAGCAAGATTGATGAACTGGTGCTCGTCGGAGGCATGACGCGCATGCCGCGGGTGGTCGAGACCGCCAGGTCTTTGGTGAACAAGCCTCCTCACCAGGGCGTGAACCCGGACGAAGTCGTGGCCGTGGGCGCGGCTATTCAGGCGGGCGTGCTCAAAGGCGACGTAAAGGACGTGCTGCTCCTGGATGTCACACCACTCTCTCTGGGAATCGAAACGCTCGGCAACATGTTTACAAAATTGATCGAGCGCAACACGACCATTCCGACCCGCAAATCCGAAATCTTTTCGACTGCAAGCGATCACCAGCCGGGCGTGGAAATCCATGTGCTCCAGGGCGAACGCCAGTTTGCGCGAGATAACCGGACCATCGGCAAATTCAATTTGACCGATATCCCGCCCGCTCCCCGGGGGGTCCCACAAATTGAAGTGACTTTCGATATTGACGCCAATGGCATTTTGCACGTGGCCGCCAAGGACCTGGGCACGGGCAAGGAGCAAAAGATTACCATCACCGCCAGCAGCGGGCTTTCGAAGGATGAAGTCGAGAAAATGCGACGGGACGCCGAGTCCCACGCCGACGAAGATAAAAAGCGGCGTGAAGAGGTCGAAACGCGCAATGACGCCGATAACGCCGTCTATCGCACCGAAAAAATGCTCAAGGAAAGCGGGGACAAGATTTCCGGCGACGACAAGAGCAAGATCGAAAACGCCGTAAATGCGCTGAAAGACGCTTTGAAAGGCAGCGACACTGGAGTGATTAAATCGGCCGCCGACAAGCTTAATGAGGTTTCGCAGGCCGTGTGGCAGGAGGTCTATAAAGCCGCCGCAGCCCAGGCCCAGGCTGGAAAAGGCGCGCCCTCCGGCGGAGGCGGCGCGGGCAGCCAGGGGGGCGAAGCCAAGTCCGAAGAAAAGAAGGACGAAGGCGTGATTGACGCGGAAGTGGTGGACGAGAAGAAATGATCGCGTTTGCGAACCCGAATCGAATAGACCAGACGCAAACAGCTTTGAAGCAGCTCCGTAGAATCGCTTTCGTCCAAAGGGAATATGCCGCTCTTACGGAGCTTATGGGACTCCGGCAGCATGTCGAATTTGAGGACCGGGGACACACGGGCCGCCGCCTGTTCCGGCGGACGCGTCGTGCGCCGGTTATTCGATGCGAGGCGCGTCGAACGGCACCCGGAGGCGGGTACTGACAAGATTTTCCCATCGCGGGTGCGGCGGGAGTTAATTACAGTTAACAAACAACAACAAAAACACGAACTATGGCACTAAACGTTAAACCTCTCGGCGACCGACTTCTCGTCGAGCCGGCTGAAGATAAAGAAGTCAAAAAAGGCGGCATCATCATTCCTGAGACCGCCAAGGAAAAGCCGCAGGAAGGCATCATCAAGGCCCTCGGC
>JBOHXA010000520.1:0-5511 GCA_050737335.1 Limisphaerales bacterium
CGCCAACGTCCAGCCCCATTCGGGCAGCCAGGCCAATATGGCGGTGTATTTCTCCGTCCTCAAACCGGGCGACAAGCTGCTCACAATGGATTTAACTCACGGCGGCCATTTGACCCACGGAAACAAAGCCAATTTCAGCGGCCGGTTTTTTGAGATCGTCCACTACGGGGTCCGCAAAGATACCGAACAGATTGACTATGACCAACTTGCGGCGCTGGTCAGGGAACATAAACCCAAAATGATCACCGTGGGCGCCAGCAATTATTCGCGAACCATTGATTTCAAACGAATGGGCGAAATCGCTCGCGATGCCGGCGCTTATTTGTTGGCGGATATGGCCCACATCGCCGGCCTGGTCGCCGCCGGCTTGCACCCCAGTCCCGTGCCGCACGCGGATTTTATCACCACAACCACCCATAAAACCCTGCGGGGTCCGCGCGGGGGCCTGATTCTATGCCGCGAAAAATTCGCGAAAGAGGTGGATTCAACGGTGTTTCCCGGAATTCAGGGCGGCCCGCTGGAACACGTCGTCGCAGCCAAGGCGGTCTGCTTCCATGAAGCCGTGCAACCCTCGTTCCGAGGGTACCAGGAACAGATCCTCAAAAATGCGAAGGCGCTTGCGGAAGGACTGAAACGAAACGGCTTCCGCCTCGTCAGCGGGGGGACGGACAATCACCTGATGTCCGTGGACGTCGGCGCGAAAAACCTGGGTGGCAAGGATTGCCAGACGGCGCTGGACGAAGCCGGCATAACCGTGAACAAGAACACCATTCCATTCGAAACCCGATCCGTCTTTCAGGGTAGCGGGCTTCGCCTGGGCACGCCGGCGGTGACGACGCGCGGTATGAACGAGCCCGAAATGGCTGCTATCGCCGATATGGTATCGGAAGTACTGATGGACATTAAGAATGCGGAAGTAATCGCAAAGGTCCGGCAGCGCGTTCACGAGTTGACTGCAAAATTTTCGTTGCCGTATTAAATGAAGAGGCTGAGGAGAAGACGAAATACGATCCTGTGGGTTGAGGCAGCGGGTTTTTCGCTGGTGATTGCCCTGTCGTGGCTTACGGAATTGTTCAGAATTCCGCACTATCTTTTCGGCGAACCATTTGTCCCGGACTGGAGCCGGGCAATGCTCCGGACATTGGTCATTGCCGCAATATGGGCATGGGTTTATTGGCTCACCTGGCGCCTGCTTAAACGCCTGCATTACCTCGAGGAATTCCTTCATATCTGCAGTTGGTGCCGCAAGGTAAGTCACGACGACGAATGGCTTGAGCTGGAAGTTTTTTTCAGTTCAAAGTTCGCCACACGAACGTCACACGGGATGTGCCCGGAATGCCTGAAAAAGAAAGTGGCCGAATTGACGCGGGAGGAAAATCCCGCGCAAACCAAACGTCGCTTTAACTGAGCACGGGACGGTTGGATTTGGGGTCCCGTTATAACCCATGCCGTCCATCGGAGACTCCCTGGGCGGAGTCTGGCTTCCAGTTCCGCCTGGGTGCCTTCAGGACCAGGCCTTTTTTGATGGCGCTCGCCGCCACGCGCACGTAACGGACTTCGCCATTGGGCAATAACGCTTTGACCCGTTGCAGATTCGGCATGAATTTCCGCTTGGTAATCGCGGTCACATGCGTGCCAATACCACCGGCCTTTTTCGCCTTGCCCGAGCGCCAAATGATGTTGCCTTTCATCGGGCGTTTGCCAGTCAATTCACAAATTCGTGCCATAAAAATCAATTTCGACTTCAGTTTCTGAGGTTAAAGAATATCTATCTTCCGCGCGACGGCAAGTGTTTTCGGAATCATTTTCACGGGTAATTTCAGCTTGCGGCTCTGGATGCGTTGGAGCCGGGAATGCCTGCGTCTCAAAGTGAGGCGCAATCCGGGCGAAGGAGCGCCCTACCCCCCGTATTTGTAATACCGCGCATGAAACACCGCCCTCGCCTTGTGTTCTCCCCGGGTTGTGCGCAAGTTTGCTTTGACAGGGGCCATAAAAAAAATTTCCCTATCAGTGTGGCCGCTAAATTCTGGAACCGTCTCTCGCGGGAGTGCGATCTTTGGAAACAAGGACTTGCCCGCGTGGCCGGTGTGGACGAGGCGGGTTGCGGCCCGCTGGCGGGGCCGGTCGTGGCCGCGGCGGTCGTTTTTCCGGCGGGGTGGCTCGATGCCGGACTGCCCTCCAAATTACGCGGATTGAACGACTCGAAACAATTAACCGAAGAGGATCGGGAAAAATTCTTCCAGCGCATCCGGTCGCATCCGCAGATTCACTATGCCATAGCCGTTGTGGACGTGGAGACAATTGACCGTATCAACATCCGCCAGGCGGCGTGGCAAGCCATGAACAATGCGCTGGAGCAATTGCAACCGCGCGCGGAACACGTGCTGGTGGACGGGATGCGGATTCGTTGGCTCGCGTACCCGCAGACGGCGTTGCCGCAGGGAGACGCGCGGAGTTATTCGATCGCGGCGGCCAGTGTCCTGGCCAAAGTGACGCGCGACCGAATCATGCATGACTTGGACAAACAGTTTCCCGGGTACGGTTTCGCCGTTCACAAGGGCTATTCTACGCCACAACATTTCGCGGCCATCCGGAAGCTCGGGCCTTGTCCCATACATCGGAAAAGTTTTGGACCGTTGAAGCCGAAGGAATTGGAGTTGTTTGGCCAGGACGTTGAAACGTTTAAGGGTTAAAACGTTGAAACAGTCATCGTCGCGGTTGATCTGGCGGGCTGCACCAGAGCGAAGCAAGCCGGATTTAATGGCAAAGAAGTTATGGATGCCTGTCTGCCAATGCCAAGACGAGAGCGGCGAAACAGGATGTGATTTGGAAGCGTGAATTTTTTAGATAAATTAAAAACCCGTATCGCTGGCCGGCCAGTGGCGCCCCATTTGAAAGCCGGAGCGACCGGGGAAAAGGCGGCAAAGAAATATCTCAAACAGCAGGGAATGAAATTTCTCACGGCGAATTTTCGTTCGACGCGCGGGGAAATTGATTTGATTTTTCGCGATGGCGATTGCCTGGTCTTCGCGGAAGTCAAAACGCGCTCTTCGGAAGAATGGTCCCGGCCCGCTGCGGCAGTGGATTTGGAGCGGCGGCGCCGGCTTTCGAAATGCTCGCTTGACTACTTGCGACTGCTGAAAAATCCTCCGGTCAAAATCCGTTTTGACATCGTCGAGGTCCTCATGGCGGAGGGCATGGTTCATGAAATTCGCCATTTGCCGAACACGTTCCCCATGGCAAGGCCCTTTCGGTATGGTTAAGTTATTCCGGCCGTTTCCGCACGATGGCCCATCGCGGGCTGACTTTAAGAGGCTGAATCGTTCCATCCGGGTTGAATTCCAAGGGCGTGCCCCAATACTGAGAATCATGGCCGCGCATGCCGTCCTTCGCGCTTAACCAGCCATCTGCCATCCAGATATAAAGTCGCTCGCCGTTGACCATCGGTATTTGTGCGATCCATGTCTGCTGCCCGCGGATAAAAGGACGCTTCCGGCCCGGATGTACGTATGTCCCAAGACCATTCGGGCCGCTGGTCTGTTCTTCGGCAGCTTCTCTGCTCGCCTGGACTGTATCATGCCCCGATTGATGATTGATTTCGCCGCCGAAACTGTAGGGGCCGAATGGCGAGGACGACATTTCCACGGCCACCTCGGCGCCTTGCGGGCATGACGCGCAAAGCGTTCCGGCCAGGATGTAATACAGATCGTGTCTGCGGAACATTAGCGGTGCTTCAACTCCATATGCAATAAATCCGCTGCCGTGATGGCTCGTGTCCGTAAAGTCCGGGTTCAGTTTTTCCACGCGCAGGGCGTAATCGTTGGCTATGTCGGTATAAATGTAATAACCCGTCCCGTCATTGTCCACGAAGAGGCTCCCGTCACCTGGACTGGAACCGGACAAATGCGCCCGCTGATTAACGATCACAAAGGGTCCGGTGGGACTGTCACTGACGGCCACGCCGGCATTGCCATTCCACAGTTTTTGGTACCAATTATACCAGAGCACATACTTTTTGGTTTTTCGATTGAATACCACATAGGGCCGATAATAAACGCCTTTTGGGGCGTTTTTGAGCAGATTGCCTCGATCGGTCCAATCCCGGAGATTTGGGGAACTATAAACAGAAAATGGGACATTCCAAATGGTGTCCACGTGGTTTGTGCCAAATCGCGATCCATAGAGATAATAGTACCCGTTAAAATATTGAAGACAGCCGCCATGGGCGTCAATGATTCGACCGTTCATCGTGTGGCGCGGTGCCATGTTATCAATGACAATTTTCTCGTACTTTGGTTTGTGAGAACAGGAAACGAGGACGAAGAACGGCAGGATGCGTGCCAGTAAATGTCCATAAAATTTCAATTTGTATCGCCGCATTTTGGCCATAATATCGTGCGCACCAAACTGGTCAAGTATGTTGGATGCGGACGGCATTTGAGAGCTGTGGCGCTGCAAGGATGGCCCGGTCACGCCCAGGCACGCTCTCCTCGCGTTTCCACCCGGTTAAGGATTGATTTTGCGGTGGGCTGCTGTCAGTGTTTTGGCGTCGGTGTAAAATAAAATATTACAGGCACGATCGTTATGAAAGTTAAAGGTTTAATCGCTCTATTTTTGGCTTATTGTTTGGCAACTGTGGCTGCGGTCAGTTCACATGCGGGAAATCCGCCCGTTTATCTTGACTTCTCTCAACCGGTGGAGGCGCGTGTCGCGGACTTGCTTGCGCAAATGACTTTGGACGAAAAAATCGGCCAGATGGTCCAGGCTGACCTCGACTGTGTCACAAATCTCTCCGACATCGAAACTTATGGGTTCGGTTCGATGTTGAGCGGCGGCGATTCCAAGCCGGCAGGTCCCAATAATCCTCAGAATTGGTTAAACACGGTCAATCGCCTGCAATCCTGGGCGTTAAAAACACGATTAAAAATTCCGTTGCTTTACGGCATTGACGCCGTCCATGGCCATAACGACGTGATTGGAACGACAATCTTTCCGCACCATATCGGCATGGGGGCAACGGACAACCCGCAGTTGGTTGAACGGGCCGATCGTGTTACGGCGTTGGAAATGGCCGGTACCGGCATCCGATGGGCATTTGCGCCGTGTATCGCCGTGGTACAGGATGAGCGCTGGGGTCGAACTTATGAAAGCTATGGCCAGGACCCGGCGTTGGTTTCTCAGTTGGGCGCGGCTTCGATAAAAGGTTTCCAGGGAGAGCGACTTTCCACCAATTGCTGGTCAATTTTGGCGTGCGCAAAACATTTCATCGGCGACGGCGGCACGCAAAATGGCAAGGACCAGGGGAACACCGTTTGTGATGAGGCCACGCTCGATCGGCTTTATCTGCCTCCCTATCAGGCTGCGGTGCAGGCTGGCGTGGGCTCTATCATGGTCTCGTACAGCAGTTGGAACGGCCTCAAAATGCACGCAAACAAGCACCTTTTGACTGACGTGCTCAAAGGCGAACTGGGATTTAAAGGTTTCCTGGTGTCAGACTGGGCGGCCATTGAT
>JBOHXA010000521.1:0-20374 GCA_050737335.1 Limisphaerales bacterium
GCCAATGTGAGGCCAGTGCCAGACGACGTGAGGGATGATTTGCCGGGCGCAGCCCGTGAAACCTCCAGGCGGCCCGCGGCAAAATGACGGCCGAGAATGCGTCGCGCTCCCGCCACCATACGTCCCAAACGCGCCGGACATAATCGTCGGTGCTTTTCTGAGCGCGCGTCAATTCATCGGGCAACAGGCCGCTGATTCCCAAAAGCCGGGCCTGCAACGTGAGCAACGCGTCCCTATTGCCGGCTGCAGGCTCGATTACGCCGGTGACGCGCGTTCGCTGCCCGGCCAGGTGTTGCATGGGCCACACATTGTGCTTGTATCCGAGCGCGCGAAATAAATTTTCCCAAAGCGGCTGTTCCCATCCGGCGTCTTTGGCCCGGGCGCGAAGTTGCGCGGCTCTGTTTTCGAACCGGACGCGCGCCGCCTGATCCAAAAGCCGAGTCACTTCGGTCCCGGAAAGCCCGCGCAACGGAGCGCAACACTTTCCGCGCAGGCTTTCAGGAAGTGAACGCAGCGATTCATTCTCGAGGGAGACGCTTAATTCCGCGAGCGGCGTATCGAGGACATTTTTTAAGGACAAAATGGCCGGATGAGGTTTTGCATTCCGGCTGCCAGGCGGCGGTTTGGGCGTTAGGCCATCGCTGCCGTTGTCCCAAATGACGTGGAGCAGGACATTGTCAAAACTTGGATTGCGATCATGGCCGTGAGCGCGCCAGCCGCCCGCATGGAGGTCCACTTCAACATCTCCCGAGCGCGGCGGGTTCGCGCCGATTTGCAGGACGGCGCCCCGAAAATCCGGGCCGCCCTCCAGGCTGGCGAAGCCCGGATGGAACACGCGCACTGTTTCACCAGAACCGGTTTTGAGTTCGTCGCGCCGGATCCGTTGGTGCTGCCAAATGGCCTGGACAAGTCGCTCCGGCGGGAACCGTTCGTCGCGCATGGAGCCTTTGGCGCAAACGCGGTCCCGCCATTGGGCGTAGATATTATCGGAAAATTGTACCACGCGCAGTTGCTATTGGGATTTTAGCGGGGAAAAGTCAACTTAAATTGAACGCAACAAACACCTGGATTGCCTGTTAGATAAAAGAGCGGTTGCTTGCGGACAGTTTTCCGTTAACCTTCACGCTGTTCCATTTATAGCCTGGATGATTGAAGTTAAGAACCTCACGAAGCGCTACGCGGGTCGTCACGCGATCCGTGACATTTCGTTTTCAGTCAACCGCGGGGAAATTGTGGGCCTGCTCGGGCCAAACGGGGCGGGCAAAAGCACGACGATGCGCATTTTGTCGTGTTTCCTGCCAGCCACCAATGGGACGGCGCGGGTCGCGGGCATGGATGTTTTTCATCAGTCCGGCGAAGCGCGACGGCATATCGGCTACATGCCCGAAAACAATCCGTTGTATCCGGACATGCGGGTCAGGGAATACTTGACGTTTCGGGCGCGGCTTAAGGGAGTGGGGTGGCGGCGGTCGCGCCAGCGCGTGGATATGGTGATGGAGCAATGCGGCCTGACGGGCGTCAGCCGCCGCATCATCGGCCAGCTTTCCAAGGGCTATCGGCAGCGCGTGGGACTGGCTGACGCCCTGTCACACGAGCCGGAAGTGATAATATTGGACGAGCCGACCATCGGGCTGGATCCGCATCAGATTCGTTCAGTGCGACAATTGATTAAAGGGCTGGCCGGGAAACATACCGTATTGATTTCAACGCACATTTTGCCCGAGGCCGAAATGATGTGCAACCGGATGGTCATCATGTATGACGGAAAAGTTTTGGCCGCCGATTCTCCGGAGAATTTGCAACGTCTAATGGCGGGCACGGGCCAAATCGTGGCGGAAATAGCCGCGCCGGCGGCGGAACTGCGCGAAATTTTTTCACAAATGCAAGGCATCGAGAGCATTACCGTATCGGCAAGCGAGGGCGAGTTCCAGCGTTGCGCGATTATTCCGCGCAATGGTTATGACCTGCGCCCGGCCATCTTTGCCATCGCGCGCGAGCGGGGTTGGGTCGTTCGCGAATTGACCCGCAGCCGCCACACCCTTGAAGACATTTACCTGCAAATCACCAAACCCGACGAAGAGGAATGAGCGTCTTTCTGACATTACTTCGGCGTGAGTTGGCGGCGTTCTTCCTTTCGATGACAGGTTACGTCATTATCGCCGCGGTGACGCTTTTGGTCGGCCTTGGTTTTAATGTTTTGATAACAAACCTCATGGGGGGTGATCCGCAGCCGATGCCTGTCACCGAGCTGTTCTATCGCACGTACATTTTTTGGCTGATTGTGTTGCTGATAACGCCTGTGATAACGATGCGCCTTTTCGCCCAGGAAAAGTATTCGGGCACTTTTGAAACGCTCATGACGACGCCGGTCAATGACCTGCAAGTGGTTGTCTCGAAGTTTATCGCGGCCATTATTTTTTTCATGGTCGCATGGCTGCCGATGCTGGCCTGCCTTTTCATTGTCCGCCATTTCACACACCAGCACGAAATGCTTGACCCCGGAACCATCGGGGGCACGTATCTGGGAGTGTTTCTCGTGGGCTGCCTGTTCTTATCACTTGGATGTTTCGCATCTTCGCTGACGCGCAACCAGATGGCGGCGGCAATCGTCGGTTTTGTGCTGGGCGTCAGCCTCTTTTTGGTTGGATTTTTGGCCGACGCAATCACAACGCCCACGCAATGGACAACGCAGGTCCTTTCGTATTTCGCCATATTTGAGCAAATGCACAATTTCGCCCGGGGCATGGTGGACATCAAGTCGGTCATTTTTTATGTAAGCCTGACGTTTTTCTTTTTATTTCTGACGTTGCGGGTGGTGGAAAGCCGGCGATGGAAATGACAAATGATTTCTGATACAAAATCCACCCCGCCAATCCAAAGCTTTTCGCCCGCGCGCCGATGGAAGATCGGCGGCGACGTATTTTTGAGGATTTTGCTGGTCCTGGCAGTGGTTGTCATGGCCAACTACATTGTCTCGCTGTTTTCGGCGCAATTCTTCCTAAGCCCACAGACGCGCGTGAGGTTATCGCCGCGCACAATCAGCATTTTGCATTCGCTCACCAATCGCGTGGACGTCACGGTGTATTACGATAGAAACGACCAGATGTATTCGATGGTGACTGCGCTGCTCAACGAGTATCACAGACAGGATCCGCGCATACACGTCAAGGTGGTGGATTACGTTCGCGACCCTGGTGAAGCGGCGATCATTACAAAGAAATACCATATACCGGCGCAAGGCGCCAATCCGGACCGACCGCCGTTGAAAAACCTCATCATCTTTGATTGCGGCAACGGACGCTTCAAAGCCGTACCCGGCAACGCTCTCGTGCAATATGGACCGAACGGGATCATTAAAGACAAGAAAATTGAATTTGCTCCGGTCGCGTTCAAGGGAGAAATGTTTTTCACTGCCACCCTGCTGGCCATAACCAACCCCAAGCCGTTCACCGCCTATTATCTTGTGGGGCGTGGCGAACCCTCGCCCATTGACTCCGGAAACACCGGATATATGAAATTCGCGGCGATCCTGGGCGAGAATTATGTCCGGTTGGCGCCGCTGACATTGCTGGGCAACAGCGACGTGCCCTCTGATTGTAATTTACTGATCATCGCCGGGCCGAAGGAGCGATTTTCCGATACCGAGTTGGCCAAAATTAACCATTATATCTCGCAAGGCGGACGGTTGTTGGTAATGCTGGATTATTTTTCACTGCGTCAGCCGACGGGACTGGAGGACGTTCTTGCGCAGTACGGCGTAAATGTTGTGGCAGACGTGGTGCAGGACCGGCAGGACTCTTATTCTGGCAACGATGTGATCGTCGTCAATTTCAGCGACCATCCGGTCGTCAATGCCCTCAAAGGATCGGAATTGCAACTTATGTTGCCGCGGCCCGTGGCTCCGATTATCGATCCAAACGCCCGTCCCGACGCGCCGACTGTGACGCCGCTTGCCGAATCGAGTGACGATTCCGTCCTATATGGAGAACGCGGGGCCCGTCCGCGAAATTATCCGCTCATGGTTGCCGTGGAAGGCCAATCGGTAAAGGGCGTGGCCAATGCGGCGGGTAATATGCGGATGGTGGTGGTGGGCGATTCCATGTTTTTGAACAACCAATGCATTGACGCCGCCGCAAATCGCGATTTCGCGAGCGATGCGATCAACTGGCTTCTGGACCGCCCGATGTTGTTGCAGGGCATCGGGCCGCGCCCCGTTGTGACGTATCGCCTGATCATGACCGGGCCACAGGTGCGGAACGTTCGCTGGCTTGTGCTAGGGGCGCTGCCATGTTCAGTGCTCGCCGTCGGGGGATTGGTCTGGCTGCGGCGAAGGAAGTAGCGATGAATTCAAAGCACACTCTCACGTGGTTCATCGTTGCCGTCCTGTTGTTTGGCTTCATTGTTGGCTACCATCTCTTCGAGCGCTCCCAGGTTCTTGAGCCCCCGGAAATATTATCCGGCTTGCGGCCGCTGGCGGTGACGTCGGTTGAAGTCAGTCCCAGGAACGCCGCGGAAATTTGCGCCGTCAATACCAACGGGAATTGGTTCCTGACACAGCCCGTGGCCTATCCCGCGCAGGATTCGGCCATCGAGGCGCTTTTGACCGCCCTTCAAAGGCTTAAGCCGGCCATGCCGCCCATCAGCTCTTCCGAAACCGGCAAAGGCCACGATGCCAGTTCCCAATTCGGCTTCGACTTGCCGGCCGCGTCCCTGGTGATACAGTCCGGCGACCAGCGGGATGAAATTGTTGTTGGCAATAAAACCGCTCCCGGTGACCAGGTATTTGTCCGCGTGATCGGGCGCGATGGCATTTTTGTCACCGACACGGATTGGCTTAAATTCATTCCTCAATCTGCCAACGATTGGCGCGACACCTCCCTGGCTGGGGATACCGCCGGTTGCGACTCAATTCTGCTGACCAATGAGATGAAACATTCGCAACTCATAATCCAATTGCAGCGTGATCCTACAAACCACCTGTGGGAAATGGTCCGCCCGCTGGCTGCCCGCGCCAACGGGGAATACATCACCGCTGCTTTGCAGAAGCTGCAGACGGCGCGGGTTTCGCAATTTATCACGGATAATTCAAATGCGGACTTGTCCGCTTTTGGACTGCAACCGGCCGGCCTGGATTTGTGGCTCAGCCATGGCTCGAACGTCCTCTCGGTCATTCAAGCGGGCAAAGCTTCGACAAATGATCCGACACAAGTGTTTGCCAGACGGGGCGGATGGAACGCCGTCGTGACGACCCCCGTCCAAACGTTGTCCCCCTGGATGGGCGCCGTCAACGATTTTCGCGACCCGTATTTGCTCGAATTGACCGCACAGGTCGCTGAAATCGAAGTGACGGGGCCCGGCACAAATCATTTCCTTTTGCTGCGGGATGGCCCTAATCATTGGACCATTCCGGGAGAAACATTTCCAGTGGATGCTGACAGCGTCCAAATGTTTATAGAGCTGCTGGCGAGTCTGCGCGTTTCCGATTTTGTGAAGGATGTCGTGACGCCCGCCGACCTGCCGCAATACGGCCTGGCAACGCCAACCCGCCAAATCATTCTGCGCTCCGCGGAGGGCGACACAAATGCGGTCATCGCGCAATTGCTCTTTGGGGCGTCGCGCACGAACGGGGTCTTTGTCCAGCGTAGCGACGAAAATTCAATCTATGCCATAAATCCGGAAGATTATGCGAGCCTGCCCTCGGGGCCGGCGTGGCATTTCCGCGATCGGAACATCTGGAATTTTGGGGAAAATGACGTTGCAAAAATCACAGTCCGCCAAAATGGGAAAACGATGGACGTGGTTCATGATGGGCCGGGCAAATGGTCATTGGCGCCCGGCTCGCAAGGCGTTATCGTTCCGCAGGAAATCGAATATATCGCCCATGACCTGGGTGAACTGCAGGTAGGTTCGGCGGCAGCCTGGTGGTCGCGCGGCCTACCCAATCCAGCCAGCCTTGGGTTTAGGCCCGGCAATCTTTCCCTAACTGTCACGCTCAAAAAAGGCAAAACGTACACGGTGGATTTTGCCCCTCAATCGGGTGTGACCGCGCTGGCTGCGGTCACGCTGGATGGCGAACGGTGGGTTTTTATCTTTCCGCCGGACATTTATACGCTCATTCAGAGTTTTTTGACGATTTCTCCCACCGTTCCATGATTGAACTTCCGCCCCGTTTCGGCGAACGTTTTGCCTCATGGCTTGCCCATCCCGTCTCTGGAGCAAATGGCGCGCGCTTTTCCGAATCTGCCGGATATGCGTGTGGCTGGCTATTTTGGCCCTGCTCTTGGTTCTATTGTGGCTCAACCTGATTGGTCTGCCCAATTTTGCGAAACGCCCGCTCATTGAGGCATTGCGTCAGCACGGCATCGCCCTGGAATTTGTACGGCTGCGCCTCAATTTTCTTCGCGGTCTGGTTGCCGACAACGTCCGGGTTGGCGGCGAGTTGCCGGAAAGCCCCTCGTTGTCCGTGCAGGAACTGCAACTGCAAATCAATTACCGCGCCCTGTTGCGCCGCAAATTGCTATTGGACGGCGTCGTGTTGCGACACGGTAAATTCATTCTGCCCGTTTCCGCCTCGAACGATCCTCCGTGCGCACTGATCTTCGACCACATCCAAACCGAATTGCGTTTCCAAACAAATGACGTTTGGACCCTCGACAATTTTCAAGCCAGTTTCGCCGGCGCCAATTTTCTGTTGTCCGGCCAGATTTCCAACGCCAGCGCCGTTTCCCAATGGGGAATGTTTCACGGCAAAAAAGGAGTCCGCGGCGCAAGCCGGTCGCAATTGAAAAAGATTGGCACGACACTCAGCCAAATTCATTTCAATAAGAATTCGCTCGTGAGCTTGAATGTTCACGGCGACGCGCGTCACCTTAATTCGTTCTTCGTATTTTTAACGGTCAATGCTCCCGGGGCGCGAACGCCCTGGGGCAGCGCTGAAAATTTGGAAGCGGTCGCCCATTCGACAGTGTCCGCCGGGGGATCAGGCAAGGCCAGGGCCCCGCCCCCCTTGGAAATCCTCTGGAAAGCCCAACTGGGACGACTCAAAACAGGCATGGCCGCCGCTGATTATGTCTATTCCGGCGGGTCCTGGCGCGCCGACGGGGAAATTAATTGGCGAACCGAAGTCGCCAGATTGCATTCGAAGAAATTGGACGCAGATTTTGTCTCCTGTGACGGCTTTTGGCGCGCGCCAGATGTGGAAATCACCAATTTGTATGCGCGGCTTGGAGGGGGCCATCTGCGGGGGGCCGCGCGCTTGAACGTGAATACTCGTGAATTCGATTTTACGAATTCTTCCTGTTTCGATCCCCAGGCCATAGCCGGGTTGATGACCGATAAGATGCGCGAGCGTATGGACCAATTCGGGTTCCCGCGCGCGCCGGGCTTGCGGGTGACCGGTTCGCTGGTTTTGCCCCCATGGACCCATGACATGTCGGATTATTGGCGGTCCAGCGATTGGCGCGGCAAGGTGCAACCGGGTATCCGCCTCGATGGTGAATTAGCCGTAACGAATCCCATGGTGAGCGGCTATTCGTTGGATTTTGCCCATGGGCGTTTTATGTATTCCAATGAAATTTGGACGGTCCGACAGGCGCTCCTAACCCGCGCCACAGCGCACCTGCGGGTTCAAGGCAATGAAAACGACAAAACGAAGGAGTATCAATGGCGCGTCAACGGCCAGCTTTCTCCGGATATTATCGGGCCATTCTTGACGACCAAAACCGCGCGTGAGTTTCGGCATTTTTCTTTTGCCCGGCCCCTCGTTCTAAATGCCCGGGTTCACGGGCGATTGTATGACTATGACAGTATCATTGCTGACGGTCATGCTGCGCTCACCAATTTTTCTGTCCATGGCGAATTGGTGGATCGCGTGGAAACGGCGTTTCATTATGCCCATCAGGTCATCGAATTCGAGCGTCCCAGCGTGGTGGCGGGGGTCCAAAGGATGAGCGCGAATGCTGTGCGCGTCGATTGGGCCAAGGGCCGGATTTATTTTGATCAAGCGCGCGGCATCGCCGAGCCTCAGGCGGTCGCCAATGCCATTGGCCCCCTCCAGGCGCGAATCATGAAGCCGTATCATTTCCTCGCGCCGGTCAAGGTCGTGGTGAGCGGCTATGCGCCATTGCGCAATCCGACAAACGTTGATCTGGTTTTCAAAAGCGCCGGACCGGTCCAGATTCAAATCTTAAATATCCGCTCACATGCCCTTTCAGGCGAGATTCATTGGGTCGGGCAGACCCTGACCCTAAGCAATCTCGATGCCTCGCTCTACGGAGGACGTGGCGCGGGGAATATCAGTTTTGATTTCAGTCCGCGTAACGGGGCCAATTTTTCTTTTTCGAGTGACTTTCAGGATGTGGATTTGCATGAGTTGGCCCTGGACTTGAATACCCGCTCAAATCATCTGGAACATCTCGAAGGCCAGGTGGACGGGCACTTTGTGGTCACCAGCGGCTATTCGCAGGATTGGCGTTCATGCAACGGTTACGGTCAGGTCACATTGCATAACGGGTTGCTTTGGGACGTCCCTGTCTTCGGCGGTTTGTCACCGGCTTTGAACCAAATCTCCCCCGGCTTGGGCAACAGCCGAGCGAGGGATGCTTCCGCACAGTTTTTCATGACCAACGGTGTCATCGCGACGGACGATTTGAAAATTCATACCACGATGATGGTCCTGCAGTGCAATGGCACCGTTGACCTAAAAGGCGGTCTGAACGCGCATTTTACCGCCGAACCCCTGCATGATATTCCGATCATCAGCCAGGTCATGACTCCATTGAGTTGGACGGTAGGCGAAATATTCGAGTTCAAAGTGACCGGCACGTGGAATAAACCTAGAATCAGGTTGCTGCATCTCCCCTCAAAAGTCTTCACCTTTATGCTGCACCCGATCCACTCCCTGGAAAGTCTGGAGCCTGAAAAAAACCGTAAAAATACGCAGCGGCAGACGCCGCAATAAGCCACGATTTCCTTATGCTCAAAAAACTTCCGGTCGCGCTAACGATCGCCGGCTCGGACAGCGGCGCTGGCGCCGGCATCCAGGCTGATTTAAAGACCTTTACCGCCTTTGACGTCCACGGTGCCACCGTCATTACCTGCCTGACCGCGCAGAATCCAGCGCGTGTTTTGGCCGTGGAACCAGTCCGGGCCGAAATGCTGCGGCGACAATTAGCGGCGATTTTCCAGGTAATTCCGCCCTCGGCCATCAAGACCGGCATGCTTTACTCTGTCGAAAATATCAGGATTGTCGCCGATTTTCTAAAGCACAAAGAAGCGCCGTTGGTTGTGGACCCGGTCATGGTTTCGACTTCGGGGCACGTGCTGCTGCTGCCTGACTCATTGAAAGCTTTGAAAGATAAATTACTGCCACTTGCGGCGCTGGTGACGCCGAATTTGCCGGAGGCGGAAATACTGGGCCATTGCAAAATCGCGTCGGTTGAGGACATGGACAGGGTGGCGCGCAACCTTCATTCCGAATTCGGCTGCGCGGTACTGGTTAAAGGCGGGCATCTTCGCGGCGCGCGTGATGCCACGGACATTTTGTACGACGGGAAAGCCTCTCTTGTGCTGACCGCGCCTCTTGTGCGCAACGTCCGGGCGCATGGAGCCGGCTGCGTTTATTCCGCCGCAATTTGCGCGGCCCTGGCCCTGGGCCAGAACCTGGCGCAATCGGTTCAATCCGGTAAACAGTTCATCACCCGGTCAATTCAAAAGAGTTACCGGATTGGAGGACATTTCGCGCTCGGGCATTGACGGAGCCGCCCGCGGTAAGCGGGTGAAACTGGCGCGCCCGGCACAAAATTGCTTCCTTATCTCGCATTGCGGGCACAGCCTCATCGAAAGAGCGGCGACGTGGCATCCGCACTACGCATCTGTCAATGCCATGCTCAAAGCATCGTCCAGCGATTCCATGCGGACCGGCTTGGTCAAGTGCGCCGTGAATCCCGCGGCGTAACTGCGGTTGACATCGTGCTCCATTCCATAGCCGGTAAGGGCAATGCCCTTCAGGTTCGACTCCTGTCGCAATTCCTCCATTAAATCGCAGCCGTTCCCGTCGGGCAATCCGATGTCCGATATCAGGAGGTGGAACTTTATCTTTCCCAGAATGGAGCGGGCCTCGGCCAGTGAGCCGACCGGGGTAACCTTGTAATTGCGCCGCGAAAGCAAGTGCGTCAGGCTCGACCTGGTGGGTTCGTGGTCCTCCACAAGCAGAATGCGAATATCCCGGGTTGGAATCCTTTTCACGGGCGCCGGCGGCGCGGAGACCGCCCCGGACGAGGCCGAGGCATATGCTTCCAGTCCCGTTGCGACCGGCAGTTCGATTGAGAATTTGGCGCCTTTGTCCTTGCCGCCGCTTTCCGCGCGGATTGAGCCTGCGTGCAATTGCACCAGCGCACGCGAAATCGCCAACCCCAGTCCGAGCCCTCCAAAATGGTGTGTTCCCTGCGCAAACGCCCCGAAGACCCGTTCCAGTTCGCCCGGTTCCATGCCAATGCCCGTATCGGAGATGGCAACCACAAGTTTATTCCCTTCCAATTCCCGCGTTTCAATGGAGACCTTTCCGCCTTGCGGCGTAAATTTCACGGCGTTTTTCAAGACGTTCCAAAAGATTTGGCGCAACCGCACGGCATCGCCGCGGACGACCGGCTTACTGGCCGCTAGATTCAACATCAGTTCGATGCTCTTATTTTCAATGTCCGCCTGCACGATTGCGGCTGCGTCGCGCAGCGCGCTATGGATATCCACCGGCTTCATGTCCAGCGTCAGTTTGCCTCGCGTGATGCGGGTCAAATCCAGCATGTCGTCAATGAGCCGCGCCTCCAATTCGATGTTCTTCCGTATCGTATCGAAGTTCACCCGTGCCTGTGGCGTGAAGTCCATGTTGCGGACGCCGTCGCTGGCCAGCAACAGAACAGGATTCAAAGGCGTGCGGAGTTCGTGCGACAAAGCGGCCAGGAAATCATCTTTGGCGCGGTTGGCGGCCATTGTCCGGGCCAGGCTTTCTTCCAATCGCTGTTCGTAATTTTTCCGCTCGGTGATGTCGCGAGCGATAGCTGAGGCGCCGATGACCTTCCCGGAGGCGTCGCGGATGGGCGAAATCGTCAAGGAAACCGGAATGAGCGTTCCATCTTTGCGACGACGGACGGTCTCGTAATGTTCAAGTTTCCCTCCCTGCCGGAGGCGTTCGGCAATTTTCTTCTGCTCGTCCTCAAGATCAGGGGGCGATAAAATGGCAATGGGCTTGCCAACCATTTCCTCACGGGAGTAGCCGTAAAGATGGCACGCGCTCTGATTACAACTGATGATTTTACCGTAAAGGTCTCTCCCGATAATTGCGTCGTCCGACGACTCCACAATTGCGGCAAGCCAGCGGTGGACGCCCAACACTTGTTTGAATTCGGTAATATCGCGGAAAACATTTTTCAACACCAGGCGTCTGGAATCCTTCTCGATGTGAGGAATGCTTACCAATTCAATAAATACCGCGTCGTGTTTCGCATGGCGCGCCAGTTGCAATTCCACCGAGATCGGCCGCGTGGGATCCACATTTTTACGGCACCGCGACAGATGTGACATGAAAATTTTCCGGTCCGGTTCGGCAATAAAAGTGACGAATGGCCAGCCCGTCAAACGCTCATGGCGACGACTCAAAAGGCGGATGCCCGGCAAATTGATTTCGCGGATGATTCCGCTGACAGTGAGCGTGGCAAAACAAACCGGCGCCGTATCGAAAAATTCGGCATAATGGTCCCTGGACACTTCCAATTCAAATTGCGTTTGCTGCAATAATTGGTTTTGCAATGCCAAATCTTCATGCGTTTTCTGGAGGTTTTGGACGTAACTGCCGGGCTTGCGCGCGGCGGCGAGTTTGATCCGCGATCCCGAGTTTTTTTTGCCCGTCAATTTCATGTCTTCTAGAGCAGTGCCAAAACGCAACGAGTCAGGTTTAGACGAATCCGAGGCGGCTTTCAATGACAGCTTCTGTTTCCCCGTCGCAGGATTGTTGCACCCCGTCTTCCTCATTTCTTCTCTGCCCTTTCCCAAGATTACAACTCACAATACACTCATCCGCACAATGTACCATCTATTTTGAGCGCATGCATTCCCGGATTACGCCGTTGCCCGTATCCGCTTCGTAACTTTTCTTATTCCAACCCACGTATTTCTCACAATTGCGGAATATCGGCAATAAAAAAAGAGCACAAAACAGGTCGAATAAGAGGAATAGCGTGTTCAGCGGGGCAGCTTCCCCGCCAAGCCGGCTGCATGCTAACCCCAGACTGCGGACATTGCGGACCTGAAGGGGCCTTTAGAAAAAATGCTCAACTTACGAAATGAAAGCGCGCAATGAGCAGAAGCGAATCATTCGTGGAAGCGGCAGGCAAGCGCATTCTGATTTTCGGGAACGTTCGCCATCGGTTGTCCATAGTGGAAAAAATCAGAGCGAACTCGTGTGCGCCCCACACCAATAACGCCGTTAAACGTTTTTGCGGCGGCGTCGTCTGGCGCTTCTTTTCGTCACGAGCGCCTTTGGCAAAAGTTACAGCATTTTTCCGATCGAAATGCCGGCAAGCAACGGATTATGGACCGGTATTTTACCAAAAATACCATTTGCCCTGCCAAACGATATAGATGCCCAGAAGCAGATTTGTGATGGCATGGGCGGTCATGGCGTCGCCGAGGCGGTTTTTGCGGATGACGAGCCATTGATAGGCGGCGCCGCAAAGAATTCCAGGAAGCCATTCATTGTGAGCGAAACCGAAAAGCAGGATCGTCGCGCAAAATGGCACCGGCAGAAAGCGATTTAAGGGCACCGCCAAAAAATTTGGGTTCGCGATATAGCGATAGACAAAGGAACGGTAAAAAACCTCTTCGATCGGCGGCACGACGAGCGTCATTCCAACGATGTGAACGGCATTGAAAAATGCCGTCAAGGCTGAACGGGCGCCGAAGCTGCCGGCAGGATTCCCGGTCGAGGGCGATTTAAAAATTTGAGGATAATACCCGTCAAGCTTCACCCATAGGACAAAAATCACGATTCCGACCACGACGGCTTCCCATGAGATCGCCCATCGCATTTCGGCCACGAGGGGGCGCATCTCAAAGATCAGCCATGCGCCGACGATGGTCTTGGCCAGATAAAACCAATAAGCGGAAGCGGCGCCGAGTCTTCCCTGGCACGCTGTCAACAGGACAAAAATAAAGAAAGGCAGGACGCGGACAAAAATGGGATTGGTCCCGCCACGCGGGATTTTCGTCAGGAAACGCATGACTAAAATGGCTGCGCTGTATTTATTCGCCCAGGGCCAATTTCTTTTGGGTACCGTCGGGCGCGATGAACAATACATTGTTCCGGGAAATCACCGCAATGCGAAATCCGTTCACTGTGTCGCCCACGAAGACCGTTTTGCCGTTGACGATGGCCTGCCATTTGGCGTTGTAGGAGGAAATTCCCTGGATTTTTAGCGGTGGCGGCGGTGGCGGCGACGGAGTGCGCGCGGGCCCGGTGAAGGCGACCGTTTGCGCGGCCGGCGAAGCTGGTTTCGGCGGGGCGACGACATGGACGGGTGGCGGAACGGCGGCCGCGATCCTGACACGTGAGACGGGACTTCGCCGATGATGGGCGAGCCGGAGAAATACGCCCGCGGTTGCGATCAGCAGGATAATAAGGACGGGAATTGCCAAACCCCGGGCCGGTTGCAGTTTCGGCGCGGGCGTGGATGGCGGCTTGAGGGTGATGCGCACCGTGTCCCCCTGTTGTTGCTGGGATTGGCTGGCGCGTTTGAGCGCGTCATTGATGAGGCTCATAGGTCAACCGTGAATATCGCCTTCAAGTTCGCGGATCGCCCGGGTCACCATGCCGTAATTGATGCGTTTGGATTGTCTGACAAATCCGGCCAGGAGCGCTTTGTCGCATAGCGCATTGACCAGCCTGGGCACACCGTTGCTGTAGCGGAAAACGCGCCAGAGTGCGGGCGTGGTGAAACTCGGATTGCCGCTGGCGCCAGCCAGCGTGAGGCGATGCCTGATGTAGTGGCGGGTTTCGAGCCGGTCCAAGGCGTTCAAATGATAGCGCACCATGATGCGTTGCCTGAGCTGCCGCAAACGCGGATGATTCAATCGCTCGCGCAATTCCGGCTGGCCGATCAAAACAATTTGAAGAAGCTTGCGTTCGTCGGTTTCCACGTTTGAAAGCTGCCGGACGTGTTCGAGCAATTCATCGGAAAAGTTTTGCGCCTCGTCAATAATCAGAACTGGCACCCTGCCCTCTTCCACCTGCTGAAGGAGGAAGGCATTGAAGGCGGCGGAAGTCTCGAGACGGTCAAGACCCTTGACTTCGATTCCGAACTCGGCGGCGATGGCCTTCATCAGTTCGTTGGCGTCCAGCACCGGCGTCAGAAGGAGGGCTGTCGAGTAGCGTGAATCCAATTGCTCCAAAAGCGCGCGGCAGAGCGTGGTTTTTCCCGCGCCGACTTCGCCGGTGAGTTGGACAAATCCTTTGCGCTCGCGAATGCCGTACATCAGGTGATTGATGGCTTCGCGGTGTTTGGCGCTGTTAAACAGGAACCGCGGGTTTGGCGTCAGGTCAAATGGCGACAGCGACAACCCGTAATAATTCAAATACACAAGGCCCCTATGAGCAATTTTAAAGCCATCGCGAAGAGAGTCC
This sequence comes from Limisphaerales bacterium, assembly GCA_050737335.1. Classification (GTDB taxonomy): domain Bacteria; phylum Verrucomicrobiota; class Verrucomicrobiia; order Limisphaerales; family UBA11358; genus UBA11358. The sequence goes on from JBOHXA010000521.1 coordinate 14,672, forward strand.
TGTTACGAGCCTTTCTTCCTATAAATGACAAATTGGGTCATCCTCTTCGTGGTTTGGCTCTGGTAGAAGTCCGGTTCGGGCATGTTGTCCACGCGCGGTGAATCGTGAACGGTCAGGGTAATGGTGTCATAATCCGATTTAAGGTTGTCAGGCAACGGAACGGGCGGAAAAAAGAAAACGTCCGAAACACTAACGGGCAGGACCCATTTGGGCAGGGGCCGGAACGGAAAGGGTGACAGGCGAGCGTTGATGATTTTGAGCCGGGTATAGAACATCAAAGGAAATTCCGGATTCCACGAAACCAACTCATCTCCCGGTTGCGCGTTCTTTTTGAAGAAGGCAAGGACATCGGTAAAGCGGTCCTGATAGGGCAGCAACTCGCCAAAAACAAAATCCGCCAGAGGCGACCGTAGCGGCATCTGCCTGGCAAACGGGTCCGCGGCCACAGAGAATGCATTGCTCACGCATTGGATGAACAAGAGCGCGAGGGCCAAAGCCGTCCATCGGATGTAGCGAAAGAGCCAGGCGGCGACGAGCAGGCACATGGCCGGCAAAATGGGCAGCAGATACCGCAAATAGCCGCCCGGCATGACCAGAAGGACCGGCGTATAAAGAAAAGGGAGCACAAACAGATACCGCTCAAGACGGAGCGGCGGGGGCAAACGATCATCCATTGCCGCTGAAACGGACGGCTTCGAAAAGTGTTTCACCAGCCAGCCATAGATCGGCAGTAACACGACGCACCATGGAAAAAAGTGAAAATGAAATTGCACCACATAGAACCGCAACGTCTTCGACCACGGATCATGCGGTTCAGCCGAAGCTTGCCGCCAGACTTCAGAATAGAGGACCCAGGGGACCGAAATTAGAAAAAGGACGCCCAGGCTGAATAGAAGCGGCAACGCGGAACTTTTGTTCTCTCGAAACAAATTCCACGCCAGAACGAGAAGTAACGGGACATTGGCGGCGGCGATGGTGTAGTTGCAATAAAATTGGACAGCCAGGCCGATGAGGATCAACCAGGGACCGCTTTTGTTTTTTGTGAGAATCTGGTAGATGCCGTATATCACGAGGATTTCGGCAAAAACGGTAATGGAATAATACCGGCATTGGCGGATGTGCAGCAAAAAGACTTCAGACGTGCCCAGCAAAAGCATTGCGGCGAGGGTCATGCGGCGCGAGCGATAAATTTTCCACGTCGCCGCGCCCAGTGCCGCAACCGTCAGCCAGCCGATGAAGGCAAACGGCGCGCGCCCAGCCCACGTCGTTTGGCCGAAGATGGCGAAAGATGCAGCCGTCACATATTCCGGCAGCCACGGCGACCACGTCCACACGCCGTCGCGCGCATCAAATCTGTCCCCGTGAAGTGAAATGTGATTGACGCCGTCATCCACCTTTGGAACGCCGAATTTTAAAATGTTCCTGGCCAGGACGGCATTTTCGCCTTCATCAGCCCAGAAAAGACGGCCGTCCAAATTGCAAAAGGCCAGGAAGAAACCGACGGCGCCCAAGAACAGGTAAATACACGCGATGCCGATGACGCGCGGGCGAATGCCGATGTGGCTCTCAATTTTCAAGCTTCAACTTATAAATAACAAATGGCGACATGGTGCCGGCCGTTTGAAGCTCATAGGCTTCCGGTTCGGGTATGGTATCCACCTGGGCAGAATTGTGTACGCTCAAGGTGATTTTTTCGTAGCGCGATTTCAACGCGTCCGGCAGCTCGTGCGTTTCATACAAGTCGCCCGTTGCGCTCTCGGGCAGCACCCAATTGGGTAACGGATGAAACGGCTCTGGCGTGAGGCGCGCGTCAATGATCTTGAGATGCGTATAAAAAGCCAATGGAAATTCCGGGTCCCATGAAACCAGGGTATCGCCGGGCCGCGCGTGGTTTCCGAAAAACTTAAGCAAATCGGTAAGGCGATCTTCGTAAGGCAGAAGTGAACTGAAAAGGACATCGGCGATGGGAGAACGCAGGGGATATTCTTTGCCGAAGGGGTCCGTCGCCACGGCCAGCACGTTGCTCAGGCATTGCGCCAACAGAATCGCGCATGCCGCCGCCGTCCATTTGATGTAGCGAAAAAGCCAGGCTGCGACAAGCAGACAGCCAATCGGCAGGACCGGCAACATGTAGCGGGAAAATGCCACGGGCATCACCAAAAGGACCGGCACGTACAAGACCATCAGGAGCAGGAGATGGCTTTCAAAGGACGCGAATCCGTTGAAGCGTTGACCCGCCATCGCGTCGCTATGGCGCGCCAGGAGCGCCGGCCCGTCCTGGCTTCGCTCCGCGGCGGCAAGAGCATTGACGCGGGGGGATTGCCGGCTGGAAGCCGCCCCAACCGGGCACGATGTCCGCCCCGCAGCATTGAAGCGTCGAGCAATCCAGGCCCCGAGCGGAAGCAGCAGGAAACACCACGGAAAAAAATGGAAATGAAATTGCCAGGCGTAAAAGTGAAGGATGTGGAAGGGCGTGTCACGCCCGAGAACCGACCGTTGCCGCCAGGTCTCGGCAAACAAAAGCCATGGCACGGTAGCCAGCAGGAAAATTCCAAAGCATGAAAACAACGGCGGCAAAACAGCGCGTTCCTGGCGAAACGATCTCAAGACCAGAACGACGAGGAAAGGAACATTGGCGAGGGCGCATACGTAATTGCAGTAAAATTGGAGTAGCAATCCCGACAAAATAAACCATGCGCCCCGTTTATTTTTGACGAGGATTTGATGAACGCCATAGACGAGCAATATTTCGGCCAGGACAGTCATGGAATAATAGCGGCATTGGCGGATGTGCAGCAAAAATACCTCCGATGTGCCCAATAAGAGCATGGCGCCCAAAGCCACCCGATGCTTTTGATAGATTTTCCATACAACGAAACCCAGCAAGAGGACCGACAGCCAGCCGATGAATGCAAATGGCGCGCGTCCCGCGAATGTGTTCTGGCCAAGAATTGCAAACGAAGCCGCCGCAATATAGTCCTGCAACCACGGCGACCACGTCCAGACGCCGTAGCGCGCGTCAAATCCATCTCCGTGCAATGAAATGTGATTGACGCCGTCGTCCACTTTGGGAACGCCAAACTTCAGGACATTTCGCGCAAGCAACGCCGTCTCAGCTTCGTCGCCCCAAAACGGACGCCCATCCAAATTGCAAAAGGCGAGAAAAAAGACGAACGCGGCCAGTGCCAGATATAAGCCTGCAATGCCGATGACGCCGGGCCGGAGGGTCGCAACCGGTTCGGATTTCATCGAATTGCAGGCACTGGTTAAAGCGTTGAAACGTCGAAACGTTGCAACGATTTTTGAACGCCTGTTGGCTGGAGAGATTGGACGGCGAAAAACGCCGGGGGGCTGCAGCGCAAAATAAACGGAGCGAACTCATGTTCGCCGCCACGTAAAAGGGCAATGTTCATGCCGACCGGTTTTTTATCGCGATCAGGATATCCGCGATGACATCGCCTTTGGGTTTTGCGCCAAGATTGCCTTTGCCGTGGATGCGCACGCTGATGTTTCCCGCTTCCATGTCGCGGGCGCCGATCACAAGCATCGTGTGGACTTTCGCTCTTTCCGCCTCCTGGATTTTGCCGTTGATTTTATCGGATGAAAAATCGGACTCGGCGCGCACGAAATTTGCGCGCAATTCATTCAGGATTTGTTTCGCATAACCGACGAGCTTTTCTTCATCGCCAACCGTCAGGACGCGCACTTGTTCGGGCGCGAGCCAGAGCGGGAAATTGCCGGCATAATGTTCAATCAAGAACCCGATGAACCGTTCGTGCGTGCCCAGCGGGGCGCGATGGATGCACAAGGGCGTCTTTTCGGAATTATCGCGGTCACGATAGACCAGACCAAATTTTTTGGGCACGGCGATATCCACCTGATTGGTGGCGATGGTGAATTCGCGGCCGATGGCGCTCCAAACCTGCACGTCAATTTTAGGACCATAAAAGGCCGCTTCGTTTGGAACCTCAACATAGTTAATACCGGAATCCTTCAGAACGTCGCGGACCCTGTTTTCAGTTTGAATCCAGAGTTCAGGTTCGTTCACAAATTTTTGGCCCAGCTTGGCCGGATCGTGCGTGCTGAATCGCATCTGATACTTTTCAAGGCCGAAAATCTTGAAATACTTCAGATACATTTCGTTGACTGCATTAAATTCCCGGGCGAATTGTTCCGGCGCGCAATAAATATGGGCGTCGTTCATATTCAATGAGCGGACGCGCATGAGACCGAACAATTCACCGCTTTGCTCGTAGCGATAGCAACAGCCGTACTCGGCGAGGCGCAGCGGCAAATCGCGATAACTGCGCGGCTCCGCCGCAAAAATGCGGTGATGATGCGGGCAGTTCATGGCTTTGAGGTAATACCGTTCGATGTTCGCCCCAGGAGCGCGGGCGTCTATTTCCTTCAACTCAATTGGCGGAAACATTGATTCCAAATACAAAGGAATATGCCCGCTTGTGACATACATTTTTTCGCGGGCAATATGCGGCGTTTTCACCCGTACATAGCCAGCGGCGAATTCTGTTTCCTTCGCCAATTTTTCCAGTTCTTCGACAATGGCCGTGCCTTTGGGCAGCCATAGCGGCAGGCCGGGTCCGACGTATTCGGCATCAATGGCGAACAATCCCATTTCGGCGCCAATTTTACGGTGGTCGCGCTTTTTGGCCTCTTCGAGCATGGTGAAGTAGGCGTCCATCTCGGTCTTGTTTTTGAAGGCTGTGCCATAGATACGCTGAAGCTGCGGATTGCGGTCGTCGCCTTTGTAATACGCGCTGGCCACGGTGGTCAGTTTAAATGCGCCGATGTTGCCTGTGCGCATGACGTGCGGCCCGGCGCAGAGGTCAAGGAAATCGCCGTTTTTGTAGTACGAAATCGGTTCGCCCTCGGGAATCGCGTCGAGATTGCCGGCTTTGAATTTGCTGGGATTGCCCGGGCGCTCGCCCAGGCCGCCAAGCCGTCCACTCGCGGCATCCTTCATGGCCTGCTCGCGGGTGACGACGATTTTCTCAAATGGATGGTTGGCCTTGATTTCCGTTTTCATCTCCGCCTCGATTCTTGGAAAATCTTCCGGCGAAATGCGGTGTTCGAGGTCAACGTCGTAGTAAAATCCATTTTCGACCGGCGGGCCGGCGGCGAACTGGGCGTCCGGCCACAGGCGCAGAATGGCCGTGGCCATGACGTGGGCTGCGGAATGCCGGATTCGCTCCAACTCGGTCATTTTGGCGCGGTCGTCGAGTGTCTTACGGTCTTGCATAATCGCTAACGAGCATGGGAACAAAAATCGCCGGAAAAGACAAGTTTGCAACCTGTACGCGTTGAGGCGTTGAAACATGAAGCGTTCACCCGCCGCTTCGCTATCCTGCGGCCAGAACGTTAAACTTCCGGTTTCGATATGGGCAGTGTGTCCTGCCGGGGCCAGGGTTTCATGTCTCAATCAGTCACATCCGCAACCTCGGCGTGACGCCGATGCGTGGGGCGGCGCGCGCGCTACTGTCCCATTGCGTCCATGGATGCCATCCGGCGGATTTCCAGTTCTCGATAGCGCCTCCTGGCCACCGGCCAGATTGTTGAGAAGATGGTGGTGTAAATGATGCCGTAAATTAACAACGTGGCGGAAACGTAATCGGGCTGTGAAATCTTAATGGCAACAAAGGCGGCGATAAGACAAAGGACGCCGGCGGCGATGCAACACCTCCATAT
>JBOHXA010000522.1:0-1310 GCA_050737335.1 Limisphaerales bacterium
ATTGAAGTATGCCTGAACATCGAGGGCAATGGGAGCGTCGGCACAAACGGAATGGAAATGGCATTTGGCCCCATGACCGCCGGATTCTATCGGCGCGGACGGTCCCGCAGCGCGGGATTGCGCGGTACGCGGCAGGCCCAGCAACGCCATCGGTTTCTTACCATCGAAATTTCTTTCGATTTTTTGCGGCGGGATTTGAGCGAATTTGTCACGTCTCTCCATCCGCTTGTTGGCGAAGCCCTCAGTGGCGAGCCTGAGGCGTCAGGGATTTCCCCCGTGACCCGGTTAAACAGCCGGCATCAACAATTACTGGCGAGTCTTCGCCAGGCGCCTGTCCTGGCACTGGCCCAGGCGGCGTGGTATCGCGCCAAAGCGCTCGAAGCGGCGGCGGAATTTTTCTTCGTTGCCAGGGAAGATGAAGAAATGTTTTGTCATCGCCAAAAGCGCCTGTCCACTGAACGCGTTGAGCGGGTCATGGCCCTTCTGAAGCAAAACCTCGCCGCGCCGCCCCTGCTTGAAGACATTGGCCGCGTCGTTGGTTGCAGCGCTTTTCATTTGAGCCGGACATTCTCGGCTGCCACGGGAATGACGATCCCCCAGTATCTGCGACAGCTTAGGATGGAGCGGGCTGCCGAACTACTTCGTTCCGGAAAATTCAACGTAACCGAAACGGCGTTGGAAGTGGGATATTCCAGCCTGAGCCACTTTAGCCACGCCTTTCACGAAACGTTCGGTTGTTGTCCCGGCTTGTATCCGTTGAAAACGGCGGCGCAAACAAACCGTTAGGAGGATTGAAAGTTTTGATGGTTGGATTTTCCGACGTCGCTCGGAAGGTTTGGGCGCGACAAGTGGGACAGATGGGTTCCAGGTTTAAGAGGGTCGCCTGGACAGCCGCGCGACTCTGTATGACCTGCCTTGGTCCCCCCATGCGGGACTACGGCGCGGCAAGCACATTTTCTTTATGTAGGGAATGCAACGCGCAACGAGATTTATTTTTAGGGTGAAATGTGTGGATTTATTGGAGTTTTTGAGGATTTTTGTGATGGCGGCGCGCAACGAGATGGGTTTTAACCGAAACACTTTTTCGGACAGGAACAACAAGATGGGCAGGATGAATTTTTCGCCTCACGGTTGGGTTGGCTGGAAGGTGGTGGCAGCGGGTACTCCATAGATTAGAACGCCAAGTCCCAAACACCAACATTCACAGAAGAAACGAACATCCAAACTGGACCCGGGAGCTTTGATTTTTCTGGCGCCTGGAGGTTGTAATTTGGATACTTTTATCCGCAACCCACCGCCAAAGAAAAGCA
>JBOHXA010000523.1:0-3615 GCA_050737335.1 Limisphaerales bacterium
GTTTCACAAAATTCATCCGCCGGCATCCACAAAATAGAAGAGCCGGGACCGTTTCGAGTTCGTATTACCTGGGATGATTTTCTCGTGGAGCATTTTGGAGATTCTGATGTCTTGTCATTTTATCTAATGCCGCCAGTAGTATCGTTCGTGGACCGGGAACCGGACGGCGAAAACCACGCCGGAAGGATTCCGTCCATGCCGCCTGGCGGAAAGAATTGTGGCAAGGCGATTGGCTGCAACCGGCCGATACGGAGTCCAGACGGCAAAGATTCAGTGCATTTCAGCGAACCGGTAATTGCCCGCTCTGACCCGACATTTGATCGAAGAATCTTCCTCAGAAACGGCGAGCACGCCGGGATCCTTATTTTGCGATTCTGCCGGCCAAAGGACTTTCCCGGATTCCGTGAGGGTGAACACCCCTTTCACGAGTTTTGGAATATAAACGGCAGCGCGAGTATTGGCAGGAACATGAACCGAAAGAGAAAAACGGCCGTCGGCGCCCTTTTCCCAGCGCGTCGTGATGAGCCCCTTCACAGTGGGAACCGAGCCTTCCGCGAAGGTCAGGCCGCCGGTATCAGGCCGGACATCAAATGTGGCGAAGCCGCCGCTCGTCGGCTGAATGCCGAGAATATACTTTTGGAAAATGTAGGCCGGATAGGAAGTCCAGGCGTGGTTCGGTTGATAGCCTCGAACAAGCCGGAACCCTTCCCAGCAGGCTTTGTCAGAATCCAGCATAGGACGATAACGGGCCAAATCGCGCACGGCAAAAGCCCCGTCGCCGGCATTGAATAATCCGCTGTAAAGCGCGTCGCCGCCATAGCCGCCGATGTCCGGCTTCCCCGCCTTTTCAATGGCGGCAAAGATTTCGGGCTTGTCCGCCGCCGGCTCGATGTCAAAGCGCAGTGCCCAAGCTGAGGCGAGCGGATACATTTCTTTCTGGTCCGTCCGCGCGAGATAATATTGGCCGTTAAAGAGGTTGGCATTGATGCCGGCTTTGACAGCCTGGGCTTGCGCAAAATAGTCATTGCTTTGGTTCGTTTGCCCCAATACCGAAAATATTCGCGAGGCGATGCGCAGGTTTTCATAATATTGGGACGCCGTGGCGACGTTGCAGCCGCCGCTGGGCGTATTACCTCCGGCCCAGTCGGTAATTCGCCAGCCAGGAGGATTGAGCAGCTTGTTCGTCGGATTCTGATAGGGCTTGAGCCAACCCAACAACCGCGTCAGGTGCGGCGCCATTTCACTCAACAGGGTCTGGTCGCCCGAAAATAGATATTGTTGCCACAGCAACATCGGCCAATACATCGCCCATTCGGGAATGCGGCGGGATTCCTGGAAGGAAGCGGTGTGCTCCAGGAGCCGGGTTCCCGGACTACATCCGGGAAAATATCCGTCGGGAAACTGTTCTCCCGCATAATCCCGCACGATCTTATCAATCATCGTCGTGTCGCGGTCATTGTAGAGAAGCACGTTGCCAATGAGGTAACTGTCGGCCAGCCACGACGCTTGTTCGCGATTGGCGTCCACGCTAACGATGCCCTGCTGAATGTTCTGCCGCGCCGAACGCTCGCACATTTGGTAAATGGCATCAAGCAATGGATTCGAGCAGTGAAAACGCCCGGCCACGTCCGCGTCGCAGTAAGCCCACATCCCACGCACGTCAGATGCCTTCAATTTCCCCGCGTAACCCGTGATCTTCAGCACCTGGAACGAAGCGTGCCGTCCAAAGTCCGCGTCCCAGGTTTCCGTGCCGCCGCGGCAAATATATTCGTCCCAGCCGGCGGGTTCGCGTTCGGGGGCCATTTGATAGTATGCGATGCGAATTTTGTCTCCCGAATGATTTTCATGCATCGTCAGTTTTGGCCAGCCGTCAATGCAGCGCCCAAAATTCACCAGCCACGCGCCGTTGGTCTGGGTGATGCTGACCGGCTTGAGCGCGGCCTGTTCGCGCTCCATCGGCGCCATTTGCGCGAACAAATGGAAATCGGCGCGATCCACGACTTTAGCGAAGGCCCATTGAGAATCGTCGAAATCAATTTTCTTCCAGCCAGCCGGTTCCCGGCGCGAATCAAATTCAACGGTCCGATCCCACGGGTTGCCGATGCGGAAGCCGGGCGGCCTGGTTTCGATAAAGGCGGTGTGGGCCAGAACCTTCCAGGAGGGATCCGTTCCCAAGGTCGAAGAGGAACCATCGGGATAATCAAACCGTGCTTCCAGTAAAAAGGACGGTTTCGCGTTGATTCCCGCATTATTCCAATCGTTCCGCCAATGTCCCGCGGCGGCAAATACATTTGTTCCGGTTTTCAAAAGCCTGGTAATGTCGTAGGCATTATATTGTCCGTAACGATACGGATCACACCGCGCCGGACCACGGCCCAAGAGGTGTCCGTTGAAATACAGGAGATAATCGTTGTGCGCGGTCACATAGACTTTGGCAAGGCTTGGTCTGTTTGTAACCACGAAGCTCTTTCGGAAGTAAGCGTAATTTTGCGTGTTCGTGGTTCCATCCCAAACGTATTGTGCCGTCCAGTGGTCGAGTCCGGTGTCAAAATAGGCCGACGCGCTGTAAAGGCTGGGTTTTCCCGTCTGATCCCAAACTCGCACTTTCCACCAATACCGCGTGGCCGATAGCAACGGTTTGCCTGTATATTCAACCGAGGCCGATCTATCCGAATTCACCTTGCCGCTGTTCCACCAATTGCCCGTTCCCTGCGCCAGGTCTTTCGGACTTGAGAAAACCAGGATTTGATACGCCATCTGCCTTTCACCCCGACTGTCGCCTTTCAACATCCACGTGAACCGCGTGGTATTCAGGTCAATTGCCAACGGCTGGCTTACACCATTGACGAGCAAACCCGCGGGAGTGGGCGGTTCACCGGTAGCGCCGAAGGCAATGGATGTGATGACGAGCATAAGAGCAGATTGCGTTGCAATGGCAAAAATCTTCATAAAAAACATTATCTTTTGTCAGTATATCATGCCGTGGATGACGCAGCCCAGAACTTCACGAAACCATCCCAGGCATACCCTAGACCGCAAAACCTTTCGCTCAGTTCCGAAGCGGGGGAAAGCAGGCCTGAACGCGGGACAGGTCGTCAGAACTACCCGGAGCCGGCGGCGGAGGGTCGGCATCCTGGTAGGGTCCTCTGAATTTGAGCACGGCGCTACCATGCCATTTCCAATACTCGACATGGCCGTCGGCAAAGGACCACGTGGTGCCATTGTCGTGGCGGCTGCCCGGAAGATTCCACCATTCGTTATGCGGGTCACCGGCCAAATACATGGCAAAGCAGCCGTCGTCCACGCTGTATTCGTTCTCATCGCAAAAAACGATCATTTGAGCCGGACCGGGATTGGGAGACCTGATTTGGTTGTACTTAGTGATGGGGGGATCACCATTAAGCAACGTGTCACTTCCCTCATGGAATCCTCCGAGATTATAATTAATCGAGCACGTCCGCACTTGCGGCAATTGAGAGGAGCTGGTTATCCCCGAAGCGGAATATTCCTGTCTCGCTTTTAAAACATCCGTGCCAGGACAGAGATGGGTCGCCATATTTGCCGGGCACTCATAAATTTTTACGCTCTGATTATATTGATATAGCACCCCTGATC
>JBOHXA010000524.1:0-1048 GCA_050737335.1 Limisphaerales bacterium
GATTCACGCCCATCCGGCTGGCTTCAGGAAGCTACAATGAAGACATGGTTGTGGAGTCAAACGCGCCGGCCGTTCCCAACGGCAACTATACGACGGCATCCATGGATAACGGCACGGCCAATACGGGAAATGGCTGGTATGCGCAAGGATACAATAGGGCCGCCCCAGCCACGGGACTGCCGCCGCCCGGTTCAACGATCACGAATGCGTTCAGCTCAGACCACGCATATACTTTGGCGCCGTCCTATACCGCAAACAACGCGGCCATGGTGGATGCGAGCCATAACGCCACTCTTGTTCCCGCGGTTGCAAATTCTTTTTCGGCTTTGTCGTTCTTAACCTCCGCAGGCTACGGTCCAATTGTGGTGGATTACATGGTCCAGCATGCGGCCGGCACCGCGGAAACGGGCATCATCTCCTCGCCCGACTGGTTTTTTAGTTTCCCAATCGCGTTTGACGCCCAAGGGCGGCTGGACGTGGACAGCGGCGCATTTAATAACGTAAACGCCAATGAACCCCGGCTTTATCCTGAAGATATTTCGGTGACGAACATAGCGAGCCCCGTCACTGGCGTCAGCCTGACTTGGGACGCCTCCAATACCACAGGGGGACACGCGGCCTTTTTTGCGCTCAGCGGGGTAACCGTGCAACCCGTGCTGCTTGAAATTACCAGTTTCGAGGGGCAACTGACTCTGACGTGGCCGCTGGGCCTCTTGCTCGATGCAACTAATCTGAATGGTCCCTGGATTACAAATTTCAGCGCCGTTTCGCCCTATTCCGTGGCCCCGGCGGGAACGAGCCAGTTTTATCGTGTTCTGGTACGGTAACTGAGGCGTTGAACCCGATGAAGTTAAAATCATCCATTTGAAGTATAGAAGCATTAATCGGCCTCTCGTATGATTTAGCAATTAGCACATGTTCATAGTCTGCAACCATAGGAGTGGTTTGGGTCCCGAACTGAATTCCAATGAACGGCGCGAATCCTGCGCCTTTACGCTTGTTGAGTTATTGGTCGTAATCGCCATCATCGCGATTCTGGCCGCGATAC
>JBOHXA010000525.1:0-13635 GCA_050737335.1 Limisphaerales bacterium
ACCGAACGGCACACCGCTCCACTCCGTCTAGGACTTGGTTGCCGCTCCATTCCGGCAACCAAGTTTTGTCACTTTGGAAACTGAACGGTTCGGGCCAATTGGTTTCTTGACTCATCGTTTGGGCATTGATTGTGAAGCGGAGATGGCTTCCAAGCTATCAATCCAACTGAATCGTTCCGGCTAAGAGCGCCGCAAAGTACGGAAGGCCCCGTCGTTTTTGATGGCGGTGAACGATCCGGAAGGGATGCCGCCATTGTTTGGGTTCACGGATATTTATGTGCCATTGGAGATGTCGAAGTAAGAATTGGCTGGGAGGATCGCCTTAACTGAACACGCCGTGCCGGATAAATGGGCGAAGCTGAACCGGTCAGAGAATTGGAAAACACATTGTCAGCCAAAATCATCGCCAGCAGTGAAAAATTTTGGCGAGTGGTGAGGCGTTTATCCTTATTTTGCAATGATTTTTTGCTATTTTATAGGAGTCCCTAATCGGGCATGCAGTCCGTGTGTAATTGTGGCGCGAATCGCCTCTTCCATTGTAGGGCCCGTCTGCGCCTGTCAAGGTTGTCCGCACCAGAGACGGGCGCTGCGCGCCGGGTTTTCTGCTGGTTGGCGGATCCGCCTTGACAGTGCTCACCGAGCCAGGGACGTGGCCGAGTAGGCATTCGCGCCGGGGATTTGTGGCCACGCCAAGACTATCGGGAACTTGACATAACTACGGGTTTTCGAGAAAGCAGAGAAGCGATTCATCGGGTTGGAATGAACTTCTTTTGCCTTTCGGCGGAGATGTTTTCTCCAAAGCCTGCTTCTTCATAGTCAACTTGCTTCCATGTACCACGGCAACTTAAAACTTGAGCGTCACGGAGGCGTTTACTGCATTGTTGAAGGTCTTGTACGTGCCGTTGTATGCGTAGATGGAGCTGCTGACGGGGCGGCCCCCGTTATAGGCAAACTGATAGGCAATGGCCCAATCCACATATTTGCCGCGATGGCCAAAACCCAAATTGCCCAGGTTCAAATTCGCGTCGGGGATTAAGGGAAAAAAATACGCGCTGGGGCTGGAGTTCTCAGCGTAAATGTAGCCCACGCTGGCGTAGTAACCTTTACCCAATTGCCGGGTCACACCGAAATCATAGATAAAACTGTCCTGATAATCGAGTTTAATGGGATAGGGGCCAAAAGGGCTGTTCTGAAGGAGGATTTCGTTGACTTTGCTCCACTGTGTCCAATTGAGGTCAAATTCGAGGTTCCACTTGGGTGTCGGCCGGAAAGAGATTCCGCCCACAACCGTTTGCGGAAAATCAATCCTGGCGCTTGTGTAAACCGTTTGGGGCAAAAACGGATCGCCCACCTGCATTGCTTTTCCCGAAAAATTCATGTCCGTTTCTGAATGGTAATTCACGCCAAAGGACCACATCGGGTGCGGCTGAAATAAGATTCCAAGATTAAACCCAGGCTCCAGGTCATGTCCGCTAAACTTAAATACCCCTATGCCGTCAGATTCGGCGAAGCTTGCATTGGCATAATTAACAGTGACTCCCGCGGCCACGGACAACATTTTGCATATCTTCCAAGCCACGACCGGATTGGCGGTCAGATATGTCAGGTTGCCTTTTTCGGGTTGAGGGTTAGCCGGTTCAGCCCCCCAATCAACGCCCAATCCATACGGCGCGTAGATTCCAAGGCCGAAGGAAATCGGCAGATTTTTTAAAGTATCCACTCCATATATTTGCGGAACAAACTGCGGTCTTGGGTCCGTGTGGGCTGTCTCGGCAGTGGAAGAGGAGAAATATCGCGTATAGGCTGAAATGGCGTACAGTCCCAGGCTCGCCTGTATGCCCGGCAACTGCGTGATGCCGGCGGGATTGTAGTAAATGGCCGCCGGGTCGTCGGCGGTGGCAGCAAAGGCGTCGCCGCGCCCGATGGCTTCGGGGTCCTGGTTGGGCAATAGAAATCCGACGGCGTGAGACGATTCGGCTGAGGCGAGCGTGAGCGCGATGGCGAACGCATAACGGTAACGATTGGCGCGCGCGGCTGGAGCTTTAGTTAATTTCTTTTGCATCATTTTCTCCCACTGAATTTTTGTACATGCTGTCTCATCGCGAGACAGGCCTGTCGCTTTGTCCGCGAACTCGACTTCCAATAACAGCGATATTGTTGACAAAGCAGCGGCAGTGCCAAATTAATAACAAAAGGGCGCCTTCAACGCAATTAAAGCTTTGTTTGGCGTAAAAAATGTTCCATTTTCAAAGTGATATGAGCCGAAAGCAGAATGGGAACGGTAATGGGAACGGCAGCAGCATGATGGCCCTGAGCCGGGAGTTTAAAAAAAAGCCGGTCAAGCCCCTTTCGCAGGCGGAAATCCCCTCGGCGGCGGACGAGAACTCCGTCACCTTTAAGACCTGGGAAGGCTTGCCCCTCAAGGGCAAGCCCGTGCGCATACAACGCCACGCGGCTGTCTTTGAGTTGTTTAATCCCAATTCGGCGCCACGGCTGTCGGAATCTTTGGCCGACTTCAAGATTACGTTACAAAAGAGCGAAATTTATTCCGGACGGGCCGTGATCAGCAATATTGTTGACGCCGGAATGAAAGTGGTCTGTGAAGTGACGCTGGATCGGATGGATTGGGCGGACCTGGATTTGCTCCTGATTCTTCAGGAAGGACAGATGGAAAAAGAAATCAAAAATTTCCTGGAGGGTTGGCAAAAGAACTACAAAATTTTCGAGGAGTTCAAGCTTATCGTCGCGGACATGCAGACTTTCTTCCATGATTTGCGACTGCTGCTGGATCGGACGGAATTGCGGCTTCAGGCGCAGTCGGAGGTTTTCAGAAAAGACGCGGAAGGGAAGCTCGTGCGTCAATTGGCCGCCACAGCCCTTCCATTGATTGACTGTTTGTTCGAGAAATTTGAAGAAGTCGCTTGCCGCATTCGGGAGGAGGAAAAATCGACTTTTATGAACTATATGCGCCAGCGCCTGCACCCGTTGGTGCTAAGCGCCCCGTTTGCCAATCATGCCATCACCAAGCCTCACGGCTACGCCGGCGATTTTGAAATGGTGACGATGATCGAGCGCGACGATTTCGAAGGGGGCTCCTTGTTTGCGAAAATCCTTCACAAATGGTTTGTTCAACAACCGCCGGCGCGCGCGCATCGCAACCGCTTCAAATACCTGGCCGATTGCATTGACACCGAAGCCCATCGCGTGTCCCGGGCCAGGCGCGTTCCAAAAATCCTGAGTTTTGCATGCGGCCCGGCGGTGGAGGTCCGTCAGTTTGTCAGTCAATCCCTTCTGGCAAACGAAGCGGAATTTACGTTGCAGGATCTGGAAGAAAAGGCGCTGGCGCATTGCCAGCGGGTTTTATTTCAAATTTTAAATTCACGCCGGCTCGATACGCTGGTCAATTGCAAAAAGAAGAGCGTCTATCAATTTGTCAAAGATTCACAAACGGCTTCGGGTTTGCGGGAACAATTCGATTTGGTTTATTGCGCCGGTCTTTTCGATTATCTCCCTGAAAACACCTGCAAACAATTGATGAATATGTTTTATCAGTTGGTATTGCCTGGCGGCCTATTGCTCGCGACCAACGTCAATTCCACCAATCCATTGCGCTACGGAATGGAACACTTGTTGGACTGGCATTTGATCTATCGAAACGAAGCGGAGATGCGCGGCCTGGCGCCTGACAAAGCGCCGGCCGAGAATGCCCGCATTCACGCGGACGAGACCGGCGTCAATTTGTTCCTGGAGGTCCGCAAACCCGACTATGCCTGAACCTTTGCCAACCGGGGACGCGAACTTCACCGAAGCATTCATCGCCCATGAGCGCTCGCAGCGAATTTACACGGGTAAAATTGCCTGTTTATTGGTGATCACGTTGATGCCGGTTGGCGCGTGCCTGGATTACTTTGTCTATCCGGAAGACTTCGATCTATTCCTCGCGTTTCGCGTGGCTTGCGCAATCCTGGCCTGCGGCCTGTTCTATTTGCATACAACACAGATCGGGCAGAAACACTACCGCCTGCTGGGAGTTCCGATAGCGCTGTTGCCGGCGCTGTTTATTGCCTGGATGATCGCCGAGACCGACGATGGCGCGAAGTCTCCCTATTACGCCGGGCTGAACCTTATCGTTTTAGCCGCCAGCGTCGTCGTCCGCTGGAACAGGACCGAATCAGTCGTGGCGGTGGGCTGCATTTTCCTGATGTATCTGGCGACCTGTTTTAAGGGGCTGCCTGACTATAAAATGTTCATCAATAACAGTTACTTTTTGTTGCTGACGGGAGTGATTGTCATTGTCGGAAACCATTTTTACACACAGCTTCGTTTCCAGGAATTTTCACTGCGTTATCAACTGGACAAAAGCAAACGGGAGATCGAGGAGAACAACCGCAAGCTCGTCGAAGTGGACCGCCTCAAAAGCCGGTTCTTTGCGAACGTGAGCCATGAAATGCGCACGCCGCTGACGCTGCTGATTGCGCCCCTTGAATCGCTGATTCGGCGGGCGGACAGCGCGTTCGACAACCAGGCCCGGGAACTGCTTGAGACGATGCACAACAACAGCATGAGGCTGTTGAAATTGATCAACGACTTGCTCGACCTCGTCCGCCTGGAATCCGGGAGAATGGACATCAAAAGCGACCCCATGCGCATCCAGGATTTCTTCAAGGGCCTTTCGAGCGCCATCCGGCAGGTGGCGGCGGAAAAAAATGTGCAGGTGCAAACGCGGGTGGATGACGCCCTGGAAGTCATCGCCACCGACCGCGACAAGCTTGAAAAAATACTGCTTAATTTATTGTTTAACGCCATTAAGTTCACCCCTTCGGGTGGATGCATCGAACTGAGAGCCGAGAGAAAAAACGACGATCTTAATCTCATTGTCAGCGACACGGGCATTGGCATAGCGGAAGAGAGCCTGCCTTTTATATTTGACCGCTTCTGGCAGGCGGACAATTCGTCGCGCCGCAAGTACCAGGGCGTGGGCATTGGCCTGGCCCTGGTGAAGGAGCTTTCTGAAATGATGGGCGGCGCCGTTAGCGTGACCAGCGTGGAGGGCCAGGGAACAACGTTTGTGGTGCGGCTGCCGTTTAGCCCGGCATCGGAAGCCGCCGGGGATGAGCCGGTCACGCCATCGCTCTCGATGCCGCAGGCTGGAGCCGAATCGGGCGAATGGCTTTCGAATCTGTACCGCCGCGCGGAGTTTTTTACGGGGTCGGCCGCCAAGCCGCCCGCCAGGGCGTCAACGCCCGTTGCTTTCAGCGGACACAAGCCCGTGGCCCTGGTTGCCGACGATGAGCCGGACATGCAGCATTTCCTCAAGACCGAACTGCAGCAGGATTATGATGTCATCGAGGCGGCCGACGGCGTTCAGGCCCTCGAAAAGGCGGAACTGTTTTTGCCGGACGTTATTCTTCTGGACATGATGATGCCTCAAATGGACGGGCTGGATGTTTGCAAGGAACTGCGGGCGCGGGAAGCCACCGCGGGCATCCCCGTCATATTGCTCACGGCGCGCGCCGATGAAGAAACTAAATATGATGCTCTGCAAATGGGGGCCAACGACTTTTTGGCCAAGCCTTTTTCGGCCACCGAACTGCACGCGCGCATCAAAAACCTTGTGGATTCCCACAGTTATCAGCGCAAACTGGCAAAGCAAAACCAGGCCCTCACCTCAGCCATCGAGCAAATCAAGGACACGGAGACGCAACTGGTGCAGTCGGAGAAACTCGCGTCGCTCGGGCGCCTGAGCGCGGGAATCATCCACGAAATCAACAATCCCCTGAATTTTGCGACCACCGGCCTGTTTGCGCTGCGTAATAAAGCCAAACATTTGCCCAACGAGGAGAAAGCGCAATTCGAGGAGATTCTCAGCGACACGGAAGAAGGTCTCAAACGCGTCCGCGATATCGTGTCGGATTTGCGGGTCTTCACGCATCCCGAATCCGGCCCGCCCGAATCTGTGGATGTTGCCGAAGCGGTGAATGCGTCACTGCGTTTTCTCTCCACCGAATGGAAAGGAAAAGTGCGGATTGACAACAGCATCGCGCCCGGGCAGGAGGCGCAAGCCAACCGAAACAAACTCGTCCATGTTCTGGTCAATCTGCTGCAAAATTCGCTGGACGCGATGTCCCAAAAGAAATTTGACGGCGAGGAACCGATCATTCGAATCGAGGGCCGGACGGCGGACGGCAAAAGCCTGATCGTCATCCGGGACAACGGCATGGGCATTGAAGGAAAACACATGGCAAAAATCTTTGATCCGTTTTTTACCACCAAAGACGTCGGCGAGGGGATGGGCCTTGGCTTGAGCATCTGTCATCGGATCGTCCGCGGATACGGCGGTCATATCACGGTGAAGAGCGAACCGGGACGGTTTTGTGAATTTACAGTTGATTTTCCAGAAAAGGCAAGAAAAGGAAAGTCCGCGCAGACTGTGGACGTTCCGCTGGTCGCCGTGGCGGAAGCGGGCGCCGCGCACACGTGAGAAAACAAAAACGGATTGGCGGATCTATTGATAAAACCGATAACGGATGAAATTGAGCGAACGAGGGGTATTGTGGGGCGCTTTTTGATTTGCAAAATGCGGAGCGCGGCACAACCCTGTCCTGCAATAAAGCTCAACCTGCCGGGTGCGGGCCTAAAGCATAAAATGAACGTTGCGTTAAGTTGCAGGGGATGAGGATAATTTCGAAAACGAGAACGAGCAACCGCTTAAGGATGAGAATGACGACGAGGATGACAATGGTTTTTTCAAAATCCTGTTTAGAGGGAAAAAATGCAGAACGACTACGACTATAAAGAATTCGCCGTGCTTTACGTGGATGACGAAGAGATGTCTCTTTCAGCCTTTGCACGGGCCTTTGGGGACCGTTTCCGGATTCTGACAGCCGCGACCGCCAAGGAAGGGCTGGAGTTGCTTGAGCGGCACCAGGACGAGATTGGCCTGTTGATGACCGACCAGCGGATGCCCGGGGAGAAAGGAGTCTGGCTGCTGGAGCGGGCCAGGCGGTTGCGGCCGCGCATCATTCGGGTCCTGGCAACCGCGTACTCGGACATGGATGCGGCCATTGCGGCTGTCAATAGCGGCGCCATTTACAAATACATTTCCAAGCCATGGGACCCGCCGCAGCTGGAGGAAACCCTCAAGCATGGCCTGGAGTTTTTCATTGTGCAAAGCGAGCGCGACAAATTGTTGCAGGAAAAAATGTCCGTCTTGCGCAACATGCTCATAGCCGATCGCATCGTGAGCCTGGGTTTGCTGGCGGCGGGTTTAAGCCATCACATTCGCAATTCGCTGGTCGCTGTCAAAACGTTTTTGGACCTGGCGCCTGTCAAAATGAACGAGGAAAAGACTGATGTGAACAGCCTGCGCAATCCAGAATTTTGGAAGGATTACCATCAGAACGTCCAAACGCAGATTGAGAAAATCAACGGCCTCCTCAAAGACCTTTGGACCGCCTCAGAGAGTCAATCGGCCCCGTTTGCCGACGACGTTCTTCTGCACGAAATCGTCGCCGACGCCCTCCGGGCGCTTGCGGACCAATTTGCGGCCCGGCGGATTGAAGTGCAAAACCGAATCCCGGCCACGCTGCCGAAACTGCGGGTGGACAAGCCCAAATTTCAACGGTTGTTTGAACTGCTGCTCAAAGAGGAGCTGGCCATGCTGCCGGCCGGCGCGCGGGTTGCTCTCTCAGCCGAATTGACAGACAAGACCAAACCCGAAATCCTGGTCGAAATTGGAGATAACGGCCCGGGTTTGCCACAGGACGCCCTTCGCGCTGTTTTTGACCCCTTTGCAACACAAGGCCGTGTACCCTCCGAGTACGGCATCCATCTGATGGCTTGCTTTTTCATCATTCATCATCACGGCGGAAAAATGGAAGCCCGAAGTCTGCCGGGCGTGGGAACGACGTTTCTTTTGCGTTTGCCATTGCAGTCCGAACCCGCCGCGCCCGCGGGCGAAGGCGAGTTTTTGCAAAAGGCCCTCCTGAATCAGGAACTATGGGAAAAACTCCTTTCCTCGGAGTAAGTACTATTGCTTCGGCGCCTGGTTTGTGGAAATGGAACTTTCTTTGCCCTTATAGAGTCCAGCCTGGATGAATGGCGCGAGATACTTGCCGTAGCCTTCGGCTTCCATTTTGTCCAGCGGGACGAATCGAAGAGACGCTGAATTAATGCAATAGCGTAAGTGCGTCGGTCCCGGGCCGTCATCAAAGACGTGGCCCAAATGGGAGTCGGCCAATTTGGAACGAACCTCCGTCCGCTCCATTCCATGGGAACCATCATGGCGTTCGACGATGTCCTTATTAGACAATGGTTCGGTAAAACTTGGCCAGCCGCAACCGGAATCGAATTTATCAATCGAGCTGAAGAGTGGCTGGCCCGAAACGATGTCCACATAGATGCCCGGCTCGTGTTTGTCCCAGTATTTGTTCCCAAACGGAGGTTCCGTAGCCGATTGTTGCGTGACCGCGAATTGTTCGGGCGTCAGTTTTTTCTTTAACTCCGCCGTGTCCGGTTTTTTGAAATGGGTTGCGTCCATGGATTGGTAATGATTGGTTGAAACGGTTGAATCGTCTATCGGCTGGCCGCGTGACACATAAAAACCCGCGCCGGAGAGCATCGCCGCCGCCAGCGCTGCCCCGGCCATTATTATGAGGTTTGATCGCATGCTTTTTTGATGCCTCAAGATCGAGGCCCGTTCAATTTCGCCGCTTTCATAGATATTTCCAATAGGAAAACGTGGCCGCCTGTCCCGCCAATTGGCCGCTTTGGGACGTCAAATTCCAAATCGTCGCGCCTGAAATTTCGAAGCGACGCCCGGTTTTGGTTATGCGGACGCCCGAATAATTCTCAAAATATCCCTGACGCGTCACGACTTCCATCACCTTTGCGCGCGCCTGGCGCTTTGTCAACTCGGCCGTCAGGCGTGAGGGCGTGTGCGTGAATTCTTCCCACGACATCTCCCATAATGCCAACGCCGCGCGATTTCCGTAGTTGAGGATCGGGTCCGCTTGCGTTCCATGGGAAACGATCACAAACGGGGCGTCAAAGACTTTTCCCGCCAGTTCCCGGAGCGACCAGGTTCCGGGTAATAGGTCCCGGCCGGTCCATCGTTTGAAGCTACGGGCAAGGCATTGGCAATGAGAAACAATAAAATCCGATTGCGAAAGGGTCTTCATTTCACGGGTTACGAAATCATGCTTATGGATGCCGCAGACGAGGTGGCTGTGGTTGGTTACGATTAATTTAAGTCCGGGGGTCAAACCGGACAGAAAGCGACATTGGATGGCTGGCCGCTGGCCAGATCATTTGACTGGAATATTGCTGAATCCCTCAAACCTCTACGGTTTACGGTTCGCCTATTCTCCGCCTTCCATATGCACATACATGGATTGGAGCGCGATTTTGCCGGGCCCGGTGAAGCGGTTCCAGAAAAGGTTTGCCGCGCTGGCGAACAGCCCCGTGGAAAGTTTCTGAAACATCGTTTGCATTTGCACGGTTCGGTCCTTGTAAATCCAGCCGCCGGGTTCGATGTCAATTTCCTCCCCGGGTCCCAGCGTCACTTCAAACACGTTTCCAAAACCGTGCAGCCACAGGATGCCCTCCCGCGCGGGACACGAAAAATTATCAATGAAGAATCCGCTGCCGCCCAGCAAAATGTTCGCGGCGCCCCGGACGCGGGAGAATGTGTAGTCCACTGTTTCGGTAGCCGCCAGCCATTGATGTTCCCGCGCGTCCACGGCCATTCCGGGTTTGAGGTGCAGGGCAAAGACATGCCCCGCCCCGTCGCGGCTGAACGCGATGCGTCCCGGTCCCCGCGCGCCGGTCAGGAGAAAAGGCATCCCGGCCAGCATTCGTTTAAAGCCCCCCTTGAGCGGATGAATGCCGATTTGCACCGCCGGGTCCTTCCAAAGCAGGATGTGATGCTCGAAATAGACGCTGGTGCCGCTCAGTTCCAGGTGCAAAGCCGGAACCAATTCCCCTTCGATGTGGTAGGTGACGCCGCCGAACGTTTCGTTCTGAACGGCTGTGGGTAATAATGCGGGAACAGCCATACATCCTTTATGACTGAGCCGATGTGAATTGAACACAAAAAGTTATTCACAAGTCGTTCACCGGAACGACGGACCAAATCTGGCGGAACTTCCAGGAGAAGTTCGCGAGCCAACTCAAATCCGAATTGTCACTCCCAAGCCCTATCGCTCATGGGCAAACATATCGAGGGCTGATCAAAGCGCTTTGACCTTCTTTGCGATGGCATCGGCATCAATGCCAAAATGCGCCAGGAGTTCAGCCGGTTTGCCCGAGCGAGGCATGCCGTTCACGGCCAACTTATGCACTCGGACACCCTCCGCGCTCAATTCACCAGCCACGGCATCGCCCAAGCCCCCCTGCGCATAATGGTCTTCAACCGTGATGACGGTGTTATTGGTCTTTTGCGCCGCAGCGAGAATTTCCTTCTTTCCGAGAGGCTTAATGCTGTACGCGTCGATCACGGTGATGTTGATGCCCTCATTCTTTAGCGCATCGGCAGCTTTAAGCGCTTCGCCCACGGTTACGCCGACGGCCACGACCGTCGCCTTGTCGCCTTCGCGGAGCACTTTGGCGCCGCCAACAGGAAACGCTTCATCATTATTATAAATCACCGGCGTCTTGGGCCGCGAGGTCCGCAAATAACAAATGCCTTTGGTCAAAACCATTTGTTCCACCAGCTTTTCGGCGCTGACGGCGTCGGCGGGGCAAAGGACCGTGCTGCCAATAATGGCGCGCATCATGGCCAAATCCTCCAGGCCCATTTGCGACGGCCCGTCTTCTCCGATGCTCACCCCGACGTGCGAACCCGTCAATTTTAGATTCGCTTCCGAGATGCCGGCCACGCGAATGTGGTCAAACGCGCGCGTGAAAAAACACGCAAACGTTGACGCAAATGGCAGCTTGCCTCGCGCGGAGAAGCCGCTGGAAACGCCGACCATATTTTGCTCGGCAATAAAACACTCGAAACTGCGGTCCGGGGCTTTTTTGAAGAATTTTTCAGAGTAAGTGGAATTCTTTGTGTCCCCATCCAGCGCGATAATGCGCGTGTCCACTTCACCGACGCGCAAAAGAGCATTGCCATAGGCTTCACGGGTGGCGACGGAGTCGCCGATTTTGTAATCAATCGGGGGAAAAGAGGCAGGCGGAGCATTTTTCGGTTCGGGAAGGGAACTGGGTTTTGGGATTGCAACGCCGATTCCCGATTTGGCATTGGGCCCAAGTTCGGCAAGGGCTTTTGCGGCTTCTTCTTTGTTCAGCGGCTTGCCGTGCCAGCCCTCTTTGTCCTGCAAAAATGAAACACCCGCGCCTTTATAGGTTTTGGCGATTATGGCCAAAGGCTGGTCGTTGAGGCCTACCCCGCTCAAAACCTCGAGAATTTCCTCGATATCGTGGCCGTCAATGTCCTCGACGCGCCAGCCGAAAGATTCAAACCGGTCGCGATAAATTGCGATGTGATGCCCGAAAGCCGTCTCCTGGCTTTGGCCCAGGCGGTTGGCATCCACGATTGTCGTTAAATTGCTCAATTTGAAATACCCGGCGAGGGAGGCGGCTTCCCAGACGGCTCCTTCGGCTATCTCGCCATCGCCCATCAGCACATACGTATTATAATCCAAGTGATCCAAACGCGCGGCGAGCGCCATCCCCACCCCCGCGCTCAGTCCCTGCCCGAGGGAACCGGTCGCAACGTCAACAAACTGCAATCGCGGCGTCGGATGGCCCTCCAACTCGCTATTGAACTGCCGAAGCGTGACCAATTCATTAACGGGCACGAAACCGTTTTCGGCCCATACCGCATACAAGAGCGGCGCGGCATGGCCTTTGGAAAGAATAAAGCGATCATTATTATAATAGCGGGGATTCTTGGGGTCATACTTCATGTGACCGAAAAATAGAGCGGCCGTGACGTCCGCCGCCGAACAGCACGAAGTCGGATGCCCGCTGCCCGCCGCTGTGGTGGCGTTGATGGAATGAATGCGCAATTGGTTTGCGATGCCCTTTAGAAGTTCAATGTCAGTCTCAATCATGGAGCGCATAACTTATTCGAGAAATAGGGAAAGCCAAACGAAAAATGAAGCAATTTACAGCTTTTGACAACAGGCACGAAGATTGCTGTGAAAAACTTTGCCTTAGTCTTTTTAATCTCCCCTTGCGCCGAACAGTTGCCATGGCAGAAAGGCCCACGGGGGCCAAACGCTATTGCGAAGGCAACACGTGGCCGGGAATCGAACAGGTTGGCAGTTGCCCGACCGGCCCGATGCTATAAGTTCCGCCCGCGGGGCAAACAGGAAAGACGCCGCCTTTAATATAGGGCAACAAGTCCTGTTCAGTGGGCGTATCGGTGTCGGCTTTGTTTTTCTCCAATGCCCACGCCTGTTTGGCGACGTAGATGAGCCGAAGATTGGCGATGCACTCGTTGCGCTGTCGCGCGACGATGCGGCGGACCGCCTCGGCCTGGGCCTGTTGATCCTCAGCCGCCTGTTCATTTTCCGCTTCCGATTCCTGCAATTGCTGCTGCACGGACTGGCCGGCCTGACGCATGACAATGAGCATCTGCGTCAAGTTGG
The DNA here is from genome assembly GCA_050737335.1 of Limisphaerales bacterium. GTDB lineage: Bacteria > Verrucomicrobiota > Verrucomicrobiia > Limisphaerales > UBA11358 > UBA11358. The sequence goes on from JBOHXA010000525.1 coordinate 12,600, forward strand.
TGTTTTGGGTTTGCAATTGCAGAATTTCATTCCGAAGCCGCGGGATATCCTGGATGTCCGCGCGCAGCCGGGCCAATTCGGAAGCATCGTCCGTGGTGAGGGAATTGGTGGCTTGCGCCAGTTGCGATTGCAAATCGGCCACCTGCAGTTGCGCCTGGCGCAATTGGGCGGTCGCTTCGCTTTTTTGTCGGTTCGCTGAGATCAGAAAGGCTTCGCTGATGATCAACAGCGCCACGCAAAGACCCAGGAGGAATTTTTGCGATTTCACTCTGTGTATTTCTGGAGTTTTTATGAGTCGCCGTCAAACACAAATGATGTTTGAAAGTCAAAGTTTAATTAAAAACGCTTCTAAAATTAAACAGTTGACGGGATGCTCCAATTAGGTTAGCAGATGAGACGGGATATGGGCAAAGAAGAAGATTCAAAACTCGAGAAAGACCTGGAAGGCCTGAAAAAGCGGATCCTGGCCAGCAAAAGAAAGCTGCGTGAGGCGGAAATTAAGGCCAGGAAGTTGCGGTCCTCCATTGATACGGGGCTGATGGCGCCCGAAAGGGCCAAGCGGAACCGCCGTTAAGCAAATCGTAAAGCGCAATTGAGACTTGCCAGATTATCGCATTCACTCCATATTCCCACGAAAGAAGTTTATGGCCGACGCTGCAAACAAATACCCCGAAAATGTTCAGGGCAAATATTACGTGGACAACCAGTGCATTGACTGTGACTTGTGCCGTGAAACCGCCCCTGACAATTTTAAACGCAATGACGACGGGGGTTACTCGTTCGTGTACAAGCAGCCCGCATCGCCGGAAGAAGAAGCCCGTTGCAAAGAGGCCAAGGAAGGATGCCCCGTCGAGGCTATTGGCGATAACGGCGGCTGAAAATTAAAACCGCTTACGACGCAACCAGCCCAAGCTTCTTACACACAAGGGATTCATCACGCACATGAGCGGTTTTTCAGAAGCAGATTTGGATTTGGAGAAGCTCTTTCTTCCCGCTTGGGCCCAGGAAAAGCCTGAAAAGAACCGTTTCGAGCATT
>JBOHXA010000526.1:0-1287 GCA_050737335.1 Limisphaerales bacterium
ATTAAAATCACTGGTGGTAAAAGTTCCATCGCCAACGGAAGCTCCGCTCACCGTCAGGCTCAAATCAGAAATGTAGCCATCCAAAGAACTGCCGAACGATCCGCCGCTATTATCAAAAAGGATGTCACTGACGGCAGTGATGTCGAGATCAAACGTAGCCGTGGCAGTAGCACCGTCGGAAAAGGATGCCCCACTCCAACTGGCGGTGAAGGGTTGAATATCGTCAGCGCAAGCCGACGTTATTAAGGCAGCTCCCATCAGAGCCACGACCGCGATTTTATTTATTTTCATATATTGTTTCTGTTGTTCGTTAACTATTTGTTGTCTTGCCGGAGGCGAACTTCGCCGCCAGCATTTATCTTCATTATCCTCCCTCATCCCAACCTTCTCCCCAGGGAGAAGGAGAAAACATAAGGAATTATCTTCATTCCTATTCGCCCACGACGAGGCTGACGGGCAAACTCCATTGGCCCACCTGATTGTCCGCCACGCAATAGATGGCGCGGTAAGTCCACTTGGCCGGGGGCGTGGGAAAGGGCTGCGTATCCGTGTAACCGGGCGTCGTGTCGTAAGCCAGCAGGACGTAACCCTTGCCGTCGCCGCGATCCACCTGCAATTCGCACTGGTCCAGATACGGCGAGTAACCCTGCCAGCCCCAATCCACATACACCTGATTGCCGCTGATGGTCGTGGCAAGCAACGGCTGGATCGTGGACAAATCCGGCGGCGTCTGTTGCGCGCCCTCGATGCCCAGCGCCTTGCCGATGGAATCGTTGTAATTGGTGTTGGCCTTGATCTGCTTGGCCAGCGCGCGGAACCGCACCTCGATGCCCAGCGCCACCGGCGCCACCGCCGTCGGAAAGACCGGCATGGCCGGCGCGCCCGTCGGCGGCGGATTGCCCCCCGCGCGCATCAGATTCTTCCACGAAGTCCACTGCTGCGCGCCGCTCTGGATGATCTCCTGGCATTGCAGCACATAAGAGAAATAAATCGCATCCGCCGACTGCGCGCCCACCTGCCCCGGCGTCACGCCCAATTCCTCGGCGTAATTGACGATGTTGTTCTTGAACAGGTTCAATTGCGCCGCGAAGGCGATGTCATTCGATTTGAGATAATTTGATTTGCTCATAAATGTTTTCAGTTTGGTTGTCCGTTTGGTCAATGTGGGAAAGCTGAATTTGTGCCAGAATGCGCGCCGGACAATTGGCGCGGCGTTTCCGGTAGTGGTATAAATTGAATTTTAGCTGGTGGGGCGAGCGTCCCCGCGGGCCGCGAACGTCTTAAGGC
>JBOHXA010000527.1:0-7622 GCA_050737335.1 Limisphaerales bacterium
CCGTTGTTCCCAGTGAATGAAACAAGCGTTGTGAGCGAACCGTTCGTCGTCGTTCGAAAAATCGTGCCCAAATTGCTTATGCCACCATATGCCGTCGTGCCGTACAGATAACCGCTTGCGTCCTGAATCAGGCCGGCCCATGGTGTCGCGCCGTCAGTTCCATTAAAGGAAAACAAAGTATTCAAAGCGCCTGATGCTGTCACCTGGAATACAGTTCCTGTATTCATTGTCCCGCCCGCTTCCGTGGCGCCGTAAAAATTGCCGTCCTGACCCTGTATCAGCTCTCCAAAAGGGAACGAGCCGTTCGGGCCGGTGAATTGGGCAAACGTCGTGAGCGTGCCGGACGGACTCAATTTAAAAACGGTTCCATTGGTGCTCGACCCGCCGGTTTCGGTGACGCCGTAAAAATTTCCATCCGAGGCCAGAATCATCCTTGATTTCGGATCAGCGCCGTTCGTGCCGCCAAACGTCAGCAGATTTGTCACCGCGCCATTGGCGCCGAGTTCGTAAATGCCGCCATACCCGCCCGGACCGGTTTGATGCATCGTCCCGTAAAAGTCCCCGTTCGTCCCCCGCACCAGGCCGTTCGGGAAAAAGTCTGGCGACGGAAACGCATGAATCTCAACGGGCTGGACGGCGCGCGCGGATTGGGCCGCCACTAGAACACAAAGCAACGTCACTTCGTACAGCCCGTTGAAACGATGGAGTGAAAGCTTCATACAGCATCGCATCAATGGTCCTGCTCCAGCCAATTGAAAACCGTGTTGTACTGGAGCCAGGATGCGCCAGTTTCGCCTCCAATCAACTCTTGAGTAATGAGATTATAATCATAGTTATCGGCTTGCGTAAGCCGTGCAAACTGGACGCTGCCATCGGTAAAGAGCACGTTCCAACCGTGATCTCTCGCATGTTCAATCGAGGCAGGGTTGACACCGGCCCCTGACTCGATACCGTTGCCCTGGTTTGGAATGATTGAATCCACGGCAAAGAGCCGGTGGGGTTCAAGCTGGCTTGTAGTCTGGTATCGGCGTTGATTATTGCCCCCCTGCAAAGTCGGGTGCGCCATCCGCGGATTATAGAAATAGCTGGATCGCACGTTTCCGGACAAATCGCTGGTCAAAAGAGGTAAATAGGAATTGGCCCCGTCCGCCCTGCCCCATTCCGCGGGGCAATAAAAGATATTGCCGTTACCGACCAGCCCGGCTTCATATAAATAGCCCTCATTTTGGAACGTTCCCGCGGACGAAGGCGCATTCGTCGGGACGAATGAGTCCACTGACGGCCCGGTAAAAAGATACTGGGTATAGTAAGGACCACCCAAATAGTTCGTCTTGCCACCAGCGTTTTGAGCTCCCAGAGTGCATACTGGCAGCCAACCGTTATTTTCGCCGGCAAAAATCATGGAATCCATCCCAATCTGGCGCAGGTTATTCGCGCAATCCAAACGCCCGCCCTTGTTTTGAACACCCGCAATGGCGGGCAACACGAAAACTGCCAGCACAGCCACCAGCGCCATGACCACCAACAACTCGACCACCGTGAATGCGCGACCCATGTGGTCCCGGCCCGCCGGCGCCTTGATCGGAAACTCCAACTCACGACGTTTTGAAGCAATCATAAAATGTTGAGAGTAGCCCCCGCCACAACCGCTCCAGATCGCAGCGACGCTTTTGCTTTATTAATCTTAGCAAGAAAAGCGGTTACGCGCATCGCCAGAACTGGTTATGACACGCTTCCGACAATACGATAATATCCGGAATCGCCGCATGAATAAAACTAAAATTTCAGCTTTCGGGTTCACTTCGCTTTTTATTGCTTCGTTTCTCAATTGTTCTGGAACGGCGTTTGCGCAAAGGGAATCAAATCCAATTCCTGTCTTGCGCGTTAAAGCGGACCAACCCATCGGCAAGGTTAGCCCGACCCTCTACGGCCTGATGACCGAGGAAATCAATTATTCGTACGAAGGAGGCCTGTATGCCGAACTCATCGCCAACCGAACGTTCAATCCGGCGCCCAATGAGATGATATTTTGGACCGCCACGGGCGGCGCGACGATGTCGCTGGACACGAACATGCCGCTGAACGCCGCCCTGAGGTCGAGCATGATGCTGGATGCTTCAAACGCCGGGAACAATGTCCCTTGCGGCATCGTCAACAGCGGTTACTGGGGCATTGCCGTGCGGCCAAACACGGACTATCACGCCTCATTTTATGCCCGCTCAACGAATGGCTTTGCCGGTCCGCTGACCTTGACCCTGGAAAGCGCCGATGCAAAAAAGGTCTTCGCCAGGGCAACAGTGGGGGGTGTCAATGGCGATTGGCACAAATTCGACGTCACACTCAGGACTCAAAAAGTAAGGCCGTCGAAAAATAACGTTTTCACAATCACCACACTCACGCCGGGCGTCATTTGGTTCCAACAGGTTTCATTATTTCCGCCCACGTACAAGGACCGGCCCAACGGCAACCGGCCTGACTTGATGAAACTGCTTGCGGCCATGCATCCGTCGTTTCTTCGTTTGCCCGGCGGAAATTATCTTGAAGGCAACACGATTGACGAACGATTCGATTGGAAGAAAACCATCGGACCGATTGACCAGCGGCCCGGCCACCAAAGCCCGTGGGGTTATTGGTCCACGGACGGCCTGGGATTGCTGGAATATATGGAATGGTGCCAAGACCTGAACATTCAGCCGGTGCTCGCGGTTTATGCGGGGTATTCGTTAAATCATCAACACGTCAATCCCGGCGCGGATCTGCGGCCGTATGTGCGGAGCGCCCTGGAGGAAATTGAATATGTCACCGGCAATACGAGCACGCGTTGGGGCGCCGAACGCGCCAAAGACGGGCATCCCGCGCCCTTTCCGCTGAATTATATTGAAGTGGGCAATGAAGATTGGTTCGACCGCTCCGGCAGTTACAATAAACGGTTCGCCCAGTTTTACGACGCCATCAAAGCCGCATATCCGCAATTGCAGATTATCGCCACGGCCAAAGTGAAAAGTCGCGTGCCAGACCTCATTGATGAACATTACTACCGTTCCGAGGAGGAAATGGAGGCGCATGCCCTGGACTACGATAGATATCCGCGCGCAAGCCGCACGAAAATTTTCTGCGGCGAATGGGCGACGCGCGTCGGCGGCCCCACCCCAAACATGGCGGGCGCGCTCGGCGATGCCGCCTGGATGACGGGCATGGAACGCAACTCCGATATCGTTCTCATGTCCAGCTACGCGCCGCTTTTCGTGAATGTCAGCGCCGTTGGAAAAAAAGGAGGTTCCATGCAGTGGCGAAGCAACCTGATCGGCTATGATGCTTTGAACAGTTACGGTTCGCCGTCTTATTATGCCCAGGTCATGTTCAGCGCGCATCACGGCGATGCCATCCTCGCGACGGATGCGCAAAATATCCCAACCCAACTTTGGCGGCCGCCCGCCAGGCATCATCATGGCGCCGAGCTTCCCCGTCTCCCCGCCGAACAGATTCGGAAAATTTTTTTTGACGCCACACGCGACAGTCAAACCGGCACGATCTATTTAAAATTGGTGAATACCCTTGGCGCCCCGCAACCTGTCACCGTGGAATTGAGCGGCGTCGAAAATGTGGCGCGCACCGGCCATGCGATCGTATTGAAGGCCGCCAGTCCGGATGACACGAATTCCATCAAACAACCGAGGAATATCGTTCCGGTCACCATGACCGTACGCGGCCTCGGCAAACAATTCACAAAAGTTCTTCCGGCGTATTCCATTACAATATTGGAATTGGCCGCGAAATAACCGGCTGGCGCCCGGCTGAAAATGGCAGCGCCTCATCGTCATTGAAGCTGCAATCGAAAGAAAGACCGGGGCGCAACGGCATTCAGGGCATTGGTCATGGCAAAGTTGCCGTTGCTGTCAAATTGATTGGTTGCGATTGGCGTCCACTTTGGCACGGTGAGATTCGTCGCGGCCAGGAGGTAAACCTGTGAACCGCTCGTGCCCCCGGAGCCTTGTATCACGACGCTGCCGCTGGAGAAGAACACGGAATTAATGATGGGACCCGAAAAAGGAGACGCGGCCACTTGGACGGAGTCGGCGCTTTCGTCACCGGGATTCACCGCTGTGACCACATAGTAATAGACCTGCCGTTCGCCCGAAAAATTTGTATCGGCATAATTCGTTGCCGTCACGCCCCAGGCGATCACGGCGTAAGGTCCGCCGTTGGTGTTGGAACGGTAGATATTGTATCCTGTGGCGCCAGAGGAGGCCGTCCACGTCAACGAAACCTGACCGCTGGCCGTGGACGCCGCCAGATTTGTGGGCGCGGGCGGCGTAACAAAACAACCGAGGCCCGTCAATTTGTCGCCGGGAACGGGATGCAGCAGCGCAATGACCGGCAGGCTGCCGTCCGGCGCGCGGGAATTTGTAATTTGGTCCGCGTCCGTGCTCTTGAAATCCGCGGCGCTTACGGTTAGTCCGGGTTCCGTCCACGAATTGCTGTCCACAATGTTTCCGCTTTCATTGAGATTCTCGATATTCTCATAGGTATCGCCAAAGGCGATGTTGAAGCGCATCATTTCGTTTGTGCCGGGAATGTCATTCGAGTCGGTTTGGGCGGCATTGGTGCCATAATCCGGCGGCGCGCGCTGAAGCATGTCAAAGCCCACCGCATTGTCGTAAGCGGTGTTGTTCGTCCAACTCGTTGGCGGGCCCGGGCCGGCGCACTGATGGTTTGCGTAGAACCCTCCGTTGCCGTGGTTGCCAACGGCCAGGCAACCGATGACGCCATGGGCGGGAATCGGGTCGGCAATCCGATCTTGCGGGGTTGAAGCCCATCCGCCAACCTTGAATCCATTGCCATTCCCGCCGTTGTTTCCATTCAAATAAGACCAGCAATGGTCAAAGGCAACGCTTTCAGAACAGTTGATGCAATCATAGCCGTCGTCGCTGTCATTCCACGCCCGGCATTCGCGAAAAACATTGCCCTTGCCGCCGGCCGTCACGTGGCAGCCAAAACCGTCGGCGTTCCCATAGGAATAACTGTTGATGCCGGCCAGATTGTAGCAATCACAGCGATAGACAAGATTGCTGGCATCCAGCTTTTCAAAGTAAATGCCAACGCAATCAGCGTCATGCACGTTGACCTGGTACCAGGCGCAGAAATTGCAGCCATAGTTGGCAAAGCCGACCGATTGATTGTTGACGTTGGTAATGTTTTCCTGGACCGCGACGACATCAAACCCCTTGAACGTCACGTTGTTGGCGTTGACCCAGAAGGCGGCCGTTCGCAAACCCGGGGGATTAACCCGCGAAAAATTGAAGACCGGGCGCGTCCCGGCCATTGCCTCGTAAGTTACGCCGCTTTTGGTGATGAGGTTGACGGGCACATAGACGCCGTACTCGGCCGGGTATTGGTTGGTGGGAAAATAAGTTCCGGCATTGATGAAAACGATGTCTCCAGAAGCAGCCACGGACTGGGCCTTCATGAGGGTGGCAAAAGGCGCGGACTCGCTCCCCGCGTTGCTGTCCAGGCCATTGGTGGCCACGAACCAATTGGCGGCCGCGGACGACGAGGCGGCAACCGTCAACATTGCAATCACGGTACACGCCGCTGAAATTGGCGCCTGAAGCATTCTCATTTGGAGATCAGATTTGTCACAACACTGCTCCCATTATTCCACTACTGTATTAACGGGCATATCGCCAGTTCCGATGATTGACCGGCCTCAAGGAATCATCCTTAATCGGCCCATGAACTTGATGCGCGGGCTTCTATTGGTGGCACTTTGCGCTTTTTTACTTCCAATGGCTCTCGCCGATGAGACTGAGCGCGCGGCCAATCCACAATTGTCCTGGCCGCCGTTGACCTCCCAAAGCAAACCCTGGACATGGTGGTGGTGGCCGGGCAGCGCGGTGGACCCGAACAATATCGAAAGCCAGTTGCAGACCTTTCAGGCAGCGGGACTCGGCGGAGTGCAAATCATCCCCATTTACGGCGTTAAGGGCGGTGAGGCGAACTACATCAATTTTCTGAGTCCCAAATGGATGCAAATGCTGAACGACACCGTCACGGATGCGCATCGTTTGGGAATGGGCACGGACATGGCGCTGGAGACCGGATGGTGCTTTGGCGGCCCAACCATCAGCCGGGCCGAGGCGAATGCTTTTGTCGTTAAAAGGACCTTTGATGTAGCTGGAGGAGAGGAATTTTCCCGCAATGTACCTTCGTCAATCCAGGCATTGATGGCTTTTAATACGAATGGCGCCGCGTTGGATTTGATGAGCGATATTGGTTCCAACCACAGCATTCAGTGGACTGCGCCGCCGGGAGAATGGACGGCCTATGAAATATCGCAGCGATTCTCGGGACAAAACGTGAAGCGGGCCGCGCCAGGCGGACGCGGTCCGATGCTGAATCCGTTTTATCCCAAGGCCATAAGCGATTATGTGAAATGGTTTGACGGCGCATTCGACAACTATTCAGGAGCGAAACCGCGCGCGGTCTTTCAGGACTCCTACGAGTATCAATGCAATTGGTCCCCCGATTTTTTCGCCGAGTTTGAGCATTTCCGCGGCTACAAGCTGCAAACGGTTTTGCCGGCGCTGTTCGGAAACGCGCCTGCTGACGAAACGGCCCGGGTCAAATCCGATTACCGCGAAACGGTTTCGGATTTGATGGCGAAAAAAACGGACCCGATGTGGATGGATTGGGCGCGGCAACATGGTTTTATTGTCACCTATCAGGCCCACGGTTCGCCGGCCAATTGGCTGGACTTGTACGCGGATGCGGACATTCCCGAGACGGAGATGTTTCACCTGGACCGAAGTCCCCTGATTTCCAAATTTGCCTCCTCTGCCGCGCATGTTGCGGGTCATCCGCTCACGGGCGCCGAGACCGGGACATGGCTGGCCGAGCATTTCACCGCGACGCTCGCCGAATTAAAGTATGTGGCCGACGATATGTTCATTTCGGGGGTAAACCACATTTTTTACCATGGCTGCTGTTATTCGCCCGCTTCAATTCCCTGGCCGGGCTGGCTGTTTTATGCATCCACGGAAATGAACCCGCGCAATTCCATCTGGCACGACGTGCCGGCGCTCAACGCTTACGTCGGCCGCTGCCAGTCCATCCTGCAATCCGGCAAGCCGGACAACGATATTCTTCTGTACTGGCCAATTTCAGATTTGTGGAATGACCCGGATGGAATGCTGCCGGTGATGACCGTGAGCAAAATCGCATGGTTTGCGGATCAACCGATCGGCCATACCGCCGGGCGTCTTTGGAACCGCGGTTATGCGTTTGATTATATTTCCGATAGCCAGTTAATGACGGCCAAGGCCGTGAACAAGCGCATTCAGGTTCCCGGCGGCTCGTACCAGGTCGTGCTCGTTCCCCCTTGCCGGCTGATGCCGGTGGAGACGCTGGCCAAATTAATCGCGCTGGCGCATTCAGGGGCCACGGTAATATTTGAATCTAATCTTCCGGTTGACGTCCCGGGTTGGGGCAACCTCGAAAAGCGGCGGGCTAAGTTTAAAAACCTGCTCGCCAAAATTCGGGCAGTTACGGGCGCCAGGGATTTGGACTCAGCCGACATTGGCCAGGGCCGGATTTTCATTGGAGACGCTGAAGAGGCCCTAGCG
>JBOHXA010000528.1:0-5824 GCA_050737335.1 Limisphaerales bacterium
CATAAACTGGATCGCCTGTGTTCGCCGCATGCCGCTTGAGCGTCCGTCCTTCGCCGCTTTCACCCAATTGGAATTTTTGCAATGAGTGAATCAGCGGCGCTGCAACCTGCGGTGCAATGTGAATGCCCTTTTCCCAGGGAACCGGGTTTCGATTCGTTCTGTTTTGCTCGAAATAAGTCAGCCATTTTTGAATCATATCACGCTCCTTTCAGGTCGTTTAATTTCGCTTCTACACTCGAAACGATTTCCTCCGGCGTCGAAGTTCCCGCCGTAATGCCTACCGTGTCCTCCTCGCAAAACCATTCTTCGCGCAAATCTTCAGCGCCCTGAACATGATGGACCCGTCTGCAAAAGCGCGAGCACGTATTCACCAGTTCATGTGTATTGTTGCTGTGTCTTCCGCCAATGACGACGACCACGTCGCATTGGCGCGCCAGTTCAATTGCCGCATTCTGCCGCTGCCTGGTCGGCTGGCAGACGGTATCTGCAAAGCGGACTTCTGAATCCGGAAAACGGTCACGGATCAGTTGAACGAGGCTACGGACCCTTTCGATCGGCTGCGTCGTTTGCGAAATCACGCCAAATCGAGGTCGCGGGCGCAGAGCCGCCACGTCCTGTTCAGAAAGAACAACGTCAAAGTCTGCAAAATCTTCGGTCAGGCCGAGCACCTCGACGTGCCCGCGTTTGCCGATGACGATGGGATGAAACCCTTCCCGAACCAGCTTTGCGAGGCTCCGATGCGCAACGCGAACCAACGGGCACGTGGCCTCGATGACATTCAGGCCCCGCGCCCGGGTTTCCCCCAGCCTGCGGTCAGACGCCCCATGTGCCGTAACCATAACAGTTTGCGTCGTAACGGCCTGGACGTTCTGTTCGACACGAACTCCCCTGGCCTGCAATTGGGCGAGGACCGTTTGGTTGTGAACCAAATCGCCCAAAATGGTCAAAGGACCGTGATCCGCTATTTTGTTGGCCAAAGCGATGGCATCCCTTACCCCGAAGCACATTCCCAAATGTTCCGCTTGGATGATTTTCATATTCAATTCACGCTATACTTTGTATCACAAAGTTAAAGACCAGAGCCGTATCTGTTCGTTCAAAAATTAATCAGATTTATTTTGGCGGACGATTTTTTCCAGCAGATCAATATACTCCGCGAAAGACTTGCGACCGGCGGGTGTCAACGAGCAGGTCGTCAATGGCCGCCGGTTTTGGTACGATTTGGCTACGGAAACATAGCCCTCCTGCTGCAGTGCCCGGATATGGGTGGTCAAATTGCCGTCGGTCATGCGGAGGGCATCCCGCATTTCCGTAAACGAAAGGTCGGTCGAGGCAGCCAGCATGGACATAATGGCCAACCGCCCTTTCTCGTGGATCACACGGTCGAGCTTTAAAAACGGTTCCGGATTCACGCCACGTCATTGGGTTTCTCGGTAAAAAATAAGTACGCGCCGCACGCCAAATGCAGGACGCCAAAAAAAAAGCCCATGACCCAGTGCATGCTGAAGGGAGTTGGATGAATCAGCACAAGAGCAACGAAAAGACACGGCACTATCGCAATATAAATCCAGCCGAACCATTTCACCCCCCGGGGCATAAAAAAGCCCGCCGAATGCAGCGCGCACCCGTAAAATAAGGCCCACACAAACGGCGCCAAATCCCCCAACCATGAAACCATCAATCCCAATATTAAACCGGCGGTCAATGGGGGCGCGAGCGCCTGCGCAACACGACGGGCTGGCGGCGTCCAAAAAACTTCCCGGTCCCTAAGCGCCTGCTTGCGGGCAATGAGCAAAGCCCCTATTGCCACAATCACGGCGGTTCCAATCCATAGCCCCGCAAATTGCAACGGCAGATTAAGGTGGAAAATTAATCCAATCGCTGCTGCCAATACGCCGGCAACACCCGCGAACAGCATAATCGGCGCAAGAGCACGACGATAGAGCGCCGAGCGCTCCATCAACGTTCGGATCGTTTGCAAATTTTCCCGGGCCCAATTTGGATTCATCAGAGCACTTTGCATTACAAAGCACATTTCCGCAAGAATAAAGTTAGGGACGGCAATTGAGTCGCACCGCAGGGCCCGCGGCCACCACCCTAAAAACAGGCGACATATGCGCAAAGCGCGATGCAACGCGCCGTGCCCACCATTTAAAAAATGAGAACAGCATAGTCCCGAATTGCGCCGCCTGGGCTGAATCCGTTTTGACACAGACGGCGGATATTCACTACACTGCTGTCATGAAAGCCCTCCGAAGATTGCGCCGGGACGCGCGCGCCTTCACGTTGTTTTTTGGCTTGAATGATGCGTTGAGCGCGTGCTATCAACGCTTGATGCGACACATAAGACGTCAATTCGTGCAATTTGGCAAACCGGCCCTGGCCGCTTTGTTAATCGGCATCGTCTTATTGTTGGACGCAATGGCGGCGTGCCCGCCGCTGCACGAATGGATTCACCACGACGCCAATAAACCCGATCACCATTGCGCAGTCACGCTATTCGCGCACGGAAAAGTCAGCATCGCCGCCTGGGAAATCATCATTCCATCGCCAATCCTGATGGTTGAAGCGCCTCGCCGCTTCATCATTTCCGCGTTCAGTCCGTTTATCGAAAATCTTCCGCAAGGGCGCGCCCCGCCTGTTTCTTCCTCCATTTCCTGATTCATTGGCTTCAGCCGGAACCGCTGGTTCAGTCTGAAATCATTTCCTTTACCGAGCCTTTGCGTCGCGCTCCGGCGTGCCGCCAAGGGTGAACGTTTGGAAGCCTTTGCCGGACCATTTTGAAAACCGTCATGAAGAATTTTGACGGGTGGCAGGCGTGAGATTGCAGAACTTATGAATTCGATTATTAAACGGCGAGCCTTGCGCCGCGCCGCGGCCTTGGTCTTATTGCTCATGGGTGGATGCGCGGTGGGGCCAAACTTCAAACGACCCGCCGCGCCGGGCGTCAGCGGTTACACCGCCGCAGCATTGCCGACCACGGCCAGCGCGACGAATATCGTCGGCGGCGCGGCGCAACGCTTCGTACAGGGACTCGATCTTTCCGGCGAATGGTGGACATTATTCCGCTCGGCGCCGCTCGACGAATTGATTGAATGCTCGGTGACCAACAATCCCGACCTCAAGGCGGCGCGAGCGGCGTTGCAGGCGGCCAGAGAAAATGTCCTCGCGCAGCGGGGCGTTTATTTTCCCAATGTTGCGGCCGGCTTTTCAGCGAACCGCCAGAAGGCGTCCGAAATCCTGGCGCCGGTGCCCAACTACCCCGTCGTGCCCCAGGAATTCCAATTCAGTGTATTCACCCCGCAGGTCAGCGTCTCGTACGTGCCGGACGTCTTTGGCCTGAACCGGCGTACGATGGAGTCGTTGAAGGCGCAGGAGAACGCGGCCCGTTTCCAACTCATCGCGGCGTATGTGACCCTGAGCGCCAACGTGGCTTTGGCGGCGATTCAGGAGGCGTCGCTGCGGGCGCAAATTAACGCAACCCGCCAGCTCATCGTCATCAGTTCCAACATGGTGCAGATTCTGCGCTACCAGTTTGCCGACGGTTATGCCAGTCGGCTCGATGTGGCGGCGCAGGAATCGCAACTGGCCCAAGCGGCTGTTGCGTTGCCCCCGCTGCTCAAACAATTGGCCCAGCAGCGGGATCTGTTGGCGGTGCTGACCGGCAAATTTCCGAGCCAGATGCCGGCCGAAGAATTTGAGCTTTCCACTCTGCGATTGCCGGAAGAATTGCCAGTCAGCCTTCCATCCCAGCTTATCGAGCAGCGCCCGGACGTGCAACAGGCGGAGGAAAACTTCCATGCCGCCAGCGCGCAAATTGGCGTCGCCCTGGCGAATCGCCTGCCGAACATTACGCTCACTGCGGATGCCGGCAGCACGGCGCTGGCCATTGATCAAGTGTTCTCCTCGGGCACAGGCTTTTGGGGGCTGGGCGCGGCCGCAATGGCCCCGATCTTTCAGGGCGGCGCCCTGATGCACCGGGAGCGCGCGGCCAGGGCAGCGTACGCCCAGGCCGCGGAACAGTATCGCGGCACGGTCCTGGCCGCTTTTCAGAATGTGGCGGATACCTTGAACGCGCTCGAACAGGACGCCAACGCACTGCGGGCGGCTGCCAATGCCCTCGCCGCCGCCAGGGTCACTTTGAATCTGGCGCGGCAGCAGGCGCAGGCCGGATACGCCAGCGGCCTGACGCTGTTGAGCGCAGAACAAACGTATCAATCGGCCCGCGTCAACCTGATACAAGCGCAGGCCAATCGTTTTTCCGACACCGTGGCGTTGTTTGAAGCGCTGGGTGGCGGCTGGTGGCATCGGGCGGATTTAACCCAGGAGAAAAATGAAAAATAAATTATTTCACGGAACGTTAATAGTGGAACGGCGGGAAAAATTTCCGCGCACATATCTATTTGTCATCGCGGCAACCGCCATGATGGCATCGTTCGCCGGTTGTTCGCCCAAAACCGACAATGACCAAAAGGCGGCCTCCATCACCGTGAGCAACGTCACGCTGACGGCGGCGCAGCGGCTGCATATCCACCTTTATACCGTCGCCCGTTCCGAGTTTCACCAAACGGTTGAAGCCACGGGGACGGTTGATTTTGACAACAACCAGGCGACCAGCGTTCTGGCGCCGTTCGGCGGGCCGGTGACGCGGCTGCTCGTCTCCCTCGGCGACCAGGTCAAGAAAGGCGACCCGCTGGCCGAAGTGGATTCACCGGATTTCGCGACGGCCATCAGCACTTATCGCAAGGCGCTGGCGACCGCCAAAACCGACCGGCAGTTGGCCAATTTTGACAAGGAATTGGCCGCGCATCAGGGCATTTCTCAGCGCGAATCGGATCAGGCGCAGACCGACGCCGCCGGGGCTGAGGCGGATCGTGACGCGGCGTTGCAGGCACTCGTCGCGCTAAATGTGGATCCCCAAACCATCGCGGACATTCAGGCGGGCAAGCCGGTTTCACATAACGCCGCCGCGATCCGTTCACCGATTACGGGAACGGTGGTGGAAAAACTCATCACGCCTGGAGAACTTTTACAGGCGGGGGCCACACCGTGTTTTACCGTGGCAAACTTGTCGCGCGTCTGGGTCATGGCACAACTGTTCGGTTCCGACCTGGCTTCGGTTCACGTCGGCGACACGGCGGAAGTGGAAACGGGAATGACGACCAATCGTTTTCCCGGAACGGTGGACAATATTTCGGCGACGGTGGATCCCGACACGCGTTCAGTGATGGTGCGCGTGGTCGTCAAAAATCCGGGAGACATTCTAAAGAGACAAATGTATGTCCATGTGCGGATTCAGTCGCGTCAGGAAAGCAGCGGTTTGCTGGTCCCGGTCTCGGCAATTTTGCGCGACGATGTGAACCTGCCATTTGTTTATGTCGCCCTGCCCGATGGCAGTTTCGCGCGGAGGCATGTGGCTCTCGGGTATCATGTCGGGGGTCAATACGACATTCCCGAGGGTCTTCAAGTTGGCGACCGGATTGTGGTTGATGGCTCGATCTTTCTTCAATTCATGCAAAATCAATGAGCGATCCATTGCCACCATCCACAGAGCCGGCGCAGCGAAGGGCTTCGATGATGAACAGCATCGTCGCATCGTCGTTGCGGCAACGTTTTCTCGTCGTTCTTTTGACGCTCGTGTTGATCGGCGCGGGGACGCGCTCACTGGAACGCCTCCCGGTGGCCGCCTATCCTGACCTGTCGCCGCCGATTGTCGAACTCATCACGCAATGGCCCGGCCACGCCGCCGAGGAAGTGGAACGGCTCATCACGGTGCCCATCGAACAGGAAATGAACGGCCTGCCGCAGATGACCACGCAGCGTT
>JBOHXA010000529.1:0-1325 GCA_050737335.1 Limisphaerales bacterium
AAGGCGCCACGGGACATAAAGGTCCAGTCCTAAATCTCCGTTGATATTGCTCCACTTGCGCCACGTCAGCGCCGTTTCCGCGATGAACACCAGAGCCACCGCAGCCAGGCCGATCCAATACCATTGCCGGGGCGAAAAAATTCGATATTTGGCCGCGTTCGATTCGGCATCGGTCTGGTGTTCCGGGGTAACAGGACCAGGCTGGCATGCCTCCGGATGGTTCACATCCGGGCCCGCCTTTTGAGAATTGAGACAATAGTCCGTCGAATGCGGCATAGGACGTCAAAGAAACCGAGAATCCTGACGTAGTGAGCACAGGCTGTGCCAGTTACCCATGCCGCATGGGTCGGTTCATGGCCTTGGGGAATCGCTGAGGCCGGCTCGGAGGAATGAACGGCTTAACTGTTGCTGTTGCCGTGCCCGGCAAACCAGCTTTGATGGACCATAAGACCTTGTGCCGGGAACATCGGGAAGGCAACCCAGGAGGGGCGCTTTTTTGCAAATTCGGTGACAGCTTGCATGACGCCCGCAGCGCGACGGAGAAAATCATCGAAAACAAACAGAGACCGCTCCAGCATGAGAGGCTCGAGATATTCGAGTGATTCAATCGTTGGCTTATAGGCATCCACGTCCATATGCACAAACGAAAGCGGCGCCGGGTTGAAATTCTGTTCCTTGCAAATAGCCGGAAAAAATCCCGCCGGAATCTTGTAATCCCGTCCGCGGTCCCGATACAACCGGTCCACACCTTCATGCGTGGTGTTTTTGAACATTTGATCGTGAAAGTTTTTGTCCAGCACTGGGTGCAGTTTCTCAAACCCGCCAAAGGAATCACAAATGATGATCTTTCTGTTGGGAGCGGAGTTGGAAAAATGCAGCGCGCCGCCGCCGCGAAAGGAGCCCGCTTCCAAAATGTTGCCTCTGGGATTACTCATCCTGCACAGGTTCCACAAATTGGCGAGCCGCGGTGTGTCCAAAAGGGGTGTATGGCCCAACTTCTCCGCACGATTTCTGAAAATCGGCATCCGCCAGTATTTCGACTCCGTGGGTGTCCGTGTGTTTTATTACCGGGAAACCGGGGCAGGACCCAAATATTTTGGCGTATCCGGTTCGATAAGCGTATTCGAAATTGCGTTTCAAAGTTTGGATCATAGCTTAAAGCACAGTGTCAATCCGGAGGCGGAGTCAAATCAATCGGACGCACAGGACGGCAAAAGGGCGCCGGTTCTCTCTACCGGATCATCATACCGTGTAACTGCCGCTGGCCGTCGTCCCGCCTTTGCCGGTCCAGTTGGTGTGGAAAAACTGGCCGCGCGGTTTATCAA
>JBOHXA010000530.1:0-2294 GCA_050737335.1 Limisphaerales bacterium
CAATATGCACGCCCTTGACCAGGACGTTTTTACATCGGATGGGCACGATAAAGTTCGGGCGCAGATGATGGCCCTGGCCAAAGATGCGGCGGTCCACGGGCACGCCGCGGCTGGCCATCGCGACCAGTCGTTTTGGATCAGAGCTGAATTTCCATGCGTGCCAGCTTGCGCCCTGGCCGTTGAGCGTTCCTCCGCCGGTAATGGCGATATTGGTCTGCTCAAAGGCATACACCAGAGGCGAATAATTCATGACCTCCGTCCCCTCATATCGCGCAAAAACCACCGGCAGGTAGTGTTTCGGGTCAGCGCTGAATAAAATCGTCGCGCCTTTTTGAACGTGAAGGTTCACGTTGCTTTTGAGGTGAATGGCGCCCGTCAAAAACGTTCCATCCGAAACGATCACCGTTCCTCCACCGGCGCGGCTGCATTCGCCAATCGCCTTCCGAAACGCCTCGGTGCAATCGGTCACGCCATCGCCGACGGCGCCATATTGCGTGACGGGGAACTTTCGATGGGCAAATCCCGGCGGTTTGATGTTTCTTAGAATGGCGGGAACCTGGCCCCATGCGTTGGCCCGTGGATTGGCCCAAATGCGCGAAACGCCGGGACCCCAAATCAAAAGCATCAGGATAACAAAGACTTTTCGAAGACGGACATTTCGAAAGGATGCGGGATTGCTTTTTGCGCGCCGCGTCGGGAATAGGCGGGGCGATTTCCCATGATTCCCAGGACTCGACATGAGGCGGACAAAATGCGTGGCAAGGCTCCCGTCATTTCATCGGCGACGAAGCCGGATTGCGCCAAGCAATGCAAAAGCCGCCCCCGCAAGCGCAACGCATGACGGTTCAGGAACGTTGGTGATCACGGAAAGGTCCGTCAGGTTCACATCGTAACCGCTGGTTTCGGAGCCGGTATAAATACCCACGTCAAAAGTATCATATTGGGTGGTCGGGGTAATGTATGTCCCCGCGCTATTGGTTCCAATGTAACTGAAGTTGTCCGCCATGGCGCCGAGAGTATTGTCGAAGAGCTGCACGTTGAACTGCTCTTCCGAGGCCCCGACATTCAACGCCGTTATGGTATAAGTCAGAGTGTACGAATTGTTGTTGTTCAAGTTGGCATTGCTTGCGTTGCCAACGGTTGTCGAAAGCTGCGTATCGGGAGTGGCGTCGGAGTAATAGGCCAGATCATTGTTGCCTGAACCGGTTTTTGCGTAGAATTTTGTGCCCGTCTTGGGCGTCGTGCTCAGGCCAATATCACCCAAATCACCAATGTAACCCGCTGTGGATCCCGATGTGCCGGTGGGCGATTCCGGCCCGGCTCCCAGGGAGGTCAGCCCAACGCCTCCTGAGTTATCAAGGGCAAAGAGCAAATTTCCCGCCGTCCCGCCCTGGCCGAGCGTCGCTGAATTGAAGGTGGCCGCAAAACTAATGTAGTCCCCGGCATTGGCAAGATTCACGGCCGAAAATGAACCCGCCACTTCGTCCACTTTGCCGCTGGCGGCCGTGGTCAAAGTCAACTCACTGTTGGGCGTGAAGGCCCATTCATCGCTGGTGCCGCTGATATTGTTGATGTTGATGTAGCCCGACGACAACGCGCTGTCATTCGCAAAGTTGTCGTCATAAACGGTTCCCTGGCTAAGACCGGTGGAAGCCAGACATACCGATTGCAAAATGAGGGTCAGCGGAACTATTGCCTTTTTCATGGATTTAATTCGTCGGATGTCGAAATTTTACACCCTGTTCCCCGCTTTGTCACCAACGGTCATCGTGAATCTCTTGCATTGTATGTTGAAAAATGAGAACAAGGCTCCGGTCCCGGTTGCGGTCATGGCAAACGCCCTTGTATTTCCGACGCCCTTTCAAAATCGAAAGCTTTTTACCACTTCCACAACCCGGGCAATTTGCGATTCGGTCAACTCCGGATAGATCGGCAGGCTCAGGCATTGGAGCGCGGCCTTTTCCGCAACGGGAAAGTCACCGACTTTGTGTCCCAAATGCGCATAGGCCTTTTGCAGGTGCAGGGGTATCGGGTAATGGATGGCGCAGCCGACGCCGTTGTCCTCGAGAAATTTCTTTAGCTCGTCCCGGCGCGGGTGTCGCACCACGTAAAGATGCCAGGCGCTTTGGGCAAAGCCAGCCTCGCGCGGCAATTGCAAGGGCGTTCCCGCCAGCAATTCATTGTAGCGCGCCGCCACGCGCTGGCGTTCGCGCGTCCATGAGTCCAAATGCCGCAGCTTGACTCCCAACACCGCCCCTTGAAAGCCTTCCATGCGATAATTGAAACCGATCTCG
>JBOHXA010000531.1:0-33015 GCA_050737335.1 Limisphaerales bacterium
CGCCATTATTTTCTGAACTGCTCATATATTGATTGTAATCTCGAAGGTGAATACCCGAACCAGTCTTGAATGTTTTGGAACTTGGGAAGCAATCCCGCGACAAACGGGATTCTTAAAACCTTCGACTGTTATTAATTACACTTTAAACGGCTTCGATGCAAGTGCTATTTTGACTAACTAAAACGGCGTGCTGAGATTAATTTTTTAAATCAATATCATTGAACAAAGTTATGTTAAACCTCATCCGGAATTGCGGCGCCGCTTGTTGAGAGCGCGCGGCTCTGTGCAGTTCTAATCATCCCCCGACTTCCGCGCGAGCTTCCGCGGCCAGCGGTGTGCTGAGATAACGTTCACCGGTGGATGGAGCGATGGTAACAATCAGCTTGCCCTTGTTCTCGGGCCGTTTGGCCACTTCAACCGCCGCCACAACATTTGCTCCGGAAGATATGCCGCCCAGTATGCCTTCTTCTTTGGCCAGGCGGCGGGCCATTGCAAATGCGTCATCATTTGAAACCTGAATGGCCTCGGTTATCTGCAAATTACCCGATGCGTCTTTCAGGTGAAGATTTTGCGGGATAAACCCCGCCCCGAGGCCCTGAATTTTATGCGGGCCCGGCTTTAGCGGTTGTCCAGCCAACGTCTGCCAAATCACTGGCGAATCCTTCGGATCAACGGCGATGGCGAGAAATGAAGGCTTGCGCGGTTTGATGACTTCCACGCAGCCGGTGATCGTGCCGCCGGTGCCAACGCCGGCCACCACAATGTCCACTTTGCCATCGGTGTCGGCCCAGATTTCCTCAGCGGTTGTGCGCCTATGGATATCCGCATTGGCCGGGTTATTAAACTGTTGGGGAATCCAGGAATTGGAAGTTTCCCTGGCCAAAGACTCGGCTCGGGCGATGGCGCCTTTCATGCCTTCAGCGCCGGGGGTAAGAACCAGTTTTGCGCCGAGCATCGCCAGGAGCGTACGGCGTTCGATGGACATCGTTTCGGGCATTGTGAGGATGAGTTTATAGCCTTTGGCCGCCGCGACGAACGCCAGGGCGATTCCGGTATTGCCGCTGGTCGGCTCGATGATGACAGTGTCCTTGTTTAGAATGCCGCGCTTTTCGGCGTCCTCGATCATGGCCATGCCGATGCGGTCCTTAACGCTGGAAAGAGGATTAAAGAACTCGCATTTCAGAAGGATGGTCGCGGGAACGCCGTCAGTGACTTTGTTTAATTTGACCAGCGGGGTGCGGCCGACGGTTTCAACGATGTTATTGTAGATGCGTCCCATATTCTTGGCTAAATTTCGGTAGATGGTGCCGAAGGCAGCCGGGGACGCAAGTTTTTTTCTGACGGGTTGGAATAAAGGGACTCGCCAAGGATGAACGAAACGAAGGGGATCAGGAAGATTTTGCCCAATTTGAGGACGATCATGGCAGTGAGGCGACGGGCCTCGCCGCGCTCCGGTCGCGCGCTCCCCCGATGCGCTTAGCCGTGACCATGCAGTCGGAAGGGAAGTGATCGCGAAGCAGCTTTTTGGGCAAGGCGAGGAGTGAGCCGCGCACGAATATCCTTCGTGGACCTGCAAGCGCCGAATGACGAAGCCCTTGTCCAAAAAGATCGAGCAAACACGACCGGGCCAACTGCATGGTTACGGCTCAGGCGCGTTCCATGTATTTGCCGGTGCGGGTGTCCACTTTGATTTTTTCGCCGGTCTTGATGAACAGAGGCGCCTGGACGGTAATGCCGGTCTCCAAAGTGATGGGCTTTTGTACGTTGCCTGAAGAATCGCCCCGAAGGCCCTCAGGCGCATTGGTGACGGTGAGAACGACACTGGGTGGAACTTCAATGGTTACGGCCTTTTCTTCGACAAACGTCACTGTGACCGAGCCGTTTTCGACCAGAAAATTCCTCCCATCGCCGACGAGTTCGGCGGCCAAAGTGACGGTTTCGTAATTGTCCGGGTCAGTGAAGACGTAATCGGCTCCGTCCTTATAGCTGAATTCCATTTTCTTGGTAATCATCGGGACCGATTCGATTCTTTCAGTCGAACTGAACCGGACATCGGCGGATTTGCCAGTGCGGATGCTGCGGAGGGTCGCCTGCACGAAGGCGCGCAAGTTGCCGGGGGTGCGATGCTGCATATCCAGAACGACGCAGATGTCGCCATTATAATTAATCGCCATTCCACGCCGCAGATCGTTTGCTGTTGCCATAAATCAAAATCAAAAACCGTCCAGGTCGCCGCGTCGAATTTTTGCTAAACGCGAGCCGAAGAAAGTAACAGAAAAAAGAGCAAAGGCAAGGGGAATGGGCGATTATGGCCAAATGCGAGGGGTGAATAAGTAGGGCTTGACTCATACAACATTTTGGGCAACACTGGGGCCTGACCACAATTAGATGTGGTTTTATGCGTTGTCCAAAATGCGAATGCCAGGAAGATAAGGTGATTGATTCGCGCGCATCTCGTGAAGGCGCAACGATCCGGCGGCGGCGCGAGTGCGAGAAATGCCATCACCGTTTCACCACGTATGAAGAGGTCGAGCACGAGGGGCTGATGGTTTTGAAGCGGGACGGGCGCCGCGAGGAATTTTCACGCGATAAGCTCCTGGCCGGTATCAAGAAAGCATGCCAAAAACGGCCAGTCAGTCTCAAAGCAATGGACGATTTGGTGGATCACCTGGTCGCGGCGGTGACGGCAAAATTTGAACGTGAAGTGCCTGGTGAATTTATCGGGAAAATGGTCATGGATGGGTTGCGGGAACTGGATGAAGTGGCTTACGTTCGCTTTGCCAGCGTCTATCGCCGTTTTCAGGAAGCGACGGATTTTGTGCAAGAGGTGAAGAAACTCGAGGCGGCAAAATGATAGCCTTACATTCCAACTGTCTGGTGTTTCGACTGGCCAATGGCGAAAGTATTCCCTGTTCAGCGGAGATGATTTGCTTTGAAATCATCGGCGGCGCGGATTTGCAAATTGACCCGGAAATGCTGCGGCATGCTGCGGCGTCGGTTTTTCATTATTTTAAACACGACTTGGAGCGGGATACGGTCACGGTAGGTGAATTTGCCGGGGCGCTGGAGCGGGTATTGCGCAATCTGGGGCTGACGCTTTATCCGGCCGCCCGAGAGGGGGAGCGCGAGGTTATCGAGTCGGACTTGAACCTGTTGGCACGGGAGTTGGACGTAAGCCTTGAGTTGTACTTTTTTCCACGGCTGCGGGATGAGTTGCGGTTTCAAATTCGCCAATCGCCGCGGCTGCTGCGATTTCGCGGGCTGAGGGGCTGTGTGAAGCGTCTTACGCATGCCCGGCGCTGGAGCGCGCGCTGTGATGCCTTGCAGGAACAAATTGTCGAGTATTTACGCCAATGTCTGACGGCCGAGTCCTGCGCCTGTCCGCTTGTGGTGGAATGAATGACCGGCACTATGACGATGAATCCTTATGAGCAGGACACTTTTTGAGAAAATTATCGCCCGTGAAATTCCCGCGACAATCATTTATGAAGACGAATTGGTTTTGGGCATTCGGGACATCAATCCGCAGGCGCCGGCGCATTTGTTGATTTTTCCCAAAAAAGTGATTCCGCGGATAGCCGAAGCCGGGGCGGGAGATGGAAAAGTGCTTGCCCATTTGCTTTTTAAAGCCGCTGAAGTTGCGGACAAGGCGGGTCTGACCAAGGACGGCTATCGGTTGGTAATCAATAACGGGCCAAACGGCGGCGAAACAATTCCGCATTTGCATGTGCATATTTTGGGCGGGAGGCCGATGCAATGGCCGCCTGGCTAAAGAGGGACAATGTCCGGGTGCGCCGCGCGCAATGAACGATTTTGGGTGAAAATTGACACGGCAATGGATACACTCACGGCATGAAACGCATTCCTTTGCCCCATTGCAATCATCAGCCTAAAAAATATGACGGACCGGGCGCCGCGGAAATTCTCACCTTGCGCCGGCAATATCTGAACCCGGCGATTTTTCTCTACTACAAAAATCCGCTCCTGCTTGTCGAAGGCTCTATGCAATACGTCTGGGACGACACGGGCAAACGCTATCTGGACGCGCTGGGCGGCATCGTGACGATCAGCGTGGGGCATTGCCATCCTCATGTTGTGGCCGCCGCAAACCGGCAAAATGAATTGCTCCAGCATTCGACCACGATCTATTTGCATCCAAACGTGGCGCTCTTTGCGGAAAAGCTGGCGTCGAAAATGCCGGGCGATTTGAAAATATGCTACTTTGTCAATTCCGGCTCCGAAGCGAACGATCTGGCCCTGCTCATGGCGCGGGTTGCGACCGGCAATTATGATGTCGTCGCCCTGCGCAACGGATATCACGGCGGCAACGCCTCAGGCATGGGCATGACGGCGCAGAGCACCTGGAAATACAACGTGCCCCATGGTTTCGGCGTCCATCACGCGCTGGCTCCCTATCCCTATCGCGGAACGTTCGGTTATGAGGATCCGGACGCCGGAAAAAAATACGCGAATGATGTCAAAGATATTATTGATACAGCCACGCCGGGGAAAATTGCGGCGTTCATTGCCGAATCCATTCAGGGCGTGGGCGGCTTCGTGGAATTTCCACAGGGCTACTTGAAACAAACTTATGAATACGCGCGCGCCGCCGGCGGCGTATGTATTGCCGACGAAGTGCAAACGGGCTTTGGCCGCACCGGCAGCCATTTTTGGGGTTTCGAAACGCAAGGTGTCGTTCCGGATATTGTGACAATGGCCAAGGGCATTGGAAACGGCTGCCCGCTCGCCGCTGTGGTGACGACGCCAAAAATCGCACAGTCCCTGGTTTGGAAAATCCATTTCAATACGTTCGGAGGAAACCCGGTTGTAAGCGCAATGGGCAAAGCAGTCCTGGAAGTCATCGAGAAGGACAATCTTCAGGCCAATACGCTCAAAATGGGCAACAATATTCTTGCCGGTTTAAACAAGCTCAAAGAAAAACACAACGTCATCGGCGACGTGCGCGGCCGCGGCCTGATGCTGGGCATCGAGTTGGTCAAGGACCGAGCCACCAAAGCGCCGGCGTCGGCTGAATGTTCGCAAGTCCTCGAAAATGCGCGAGAATTGGGCCTGCTGATCGGGAAAGGCGGCCTTTGGGGCCAAACGATTCGGTTTGCGCCGCCGATGTGCATCACGCAGTCGGATGCGGAATTTGTAATTGCGGCATTGGACGAAGCCTTCGGCCAATTGTGAATCAACTGCCGCTGGCGCTTTCAACGCTTCAACTTCCTCCTGTTTTCGTTTTTCCCTTTGAATCGGCGGACCGGTTCAATCGTTCTTGGCCGCGCCTTCGGCGCCAATACGATCGGACAGCCCTCGTACCCGAATGATTTGCGCATTTCCCCGGCAAGATATTTTTTGTACGGCTCCGAAAACAATTCGTCCCGGTTCACAAACAGCAAAAATGTCGGCGGCGCCTGGCGCACCTGCGTCGCGTAAAAAAAATTCAAACGATGACCGGCGGCGCTGATGGGTTGGCGCCGTTCCACGGCGTCATGCAATGTCCGGTTGAGGATTGACGTCGGAATTTTCTGCTGTAACTGCGACGCCACATAACGAACCGCTTCCAGCAGGCGGTCCAGGTGAAAACCCGATTTGGCCGATGTAAAAATCACGGGCGCATAATCCAGGAAAAACAATTTCTGCTGGACCCACCCGCCGAACTCCGCCAATGTGCTCATGTCCTTGCTCTGTCCTTCACGCCGCTGTTTCCGTTCGCGCCGGACGATCTCCTCCTGCCGCGCCCGGCGGACCTGCTCCTCGAACAGGTCCCATTTGTTCACCACCACAATGCACGCCTTTCGATTTTCGGTGATGCGATCCGCAATTTTTTTGTCCTGTTCACTGATCCCCGCCTCGGCGTCCAGAACAAATAAAACAATGTCGGCGCGCGCGATCGAATCTTCCGAACGCGTGACGCTGAAAAACTCTATTGAATTATCTATTCGGCGCGTCTTGCGAATGCCCGCCGTGTCAATCAATATGTATTGCTGCCGCATACCCTCAGTCACGACCTCGAAGGGAACATCCACGGCATCACGCGTGGTGCCGGGAATCGGCGAGACGATGACCCGCGACGATTTTGTGAGGGTGTTGACGATGGACGATTTCCCAACGTTCGGCCTTCCAACGATTGCCAATTTCAAAGGTGACGTGGAAAGTACTCGGGAATCACTCCTGGCGTCCGGTCGCTGTCCTGTCTCCGCTTCCACGGGACGAGAGGCAAGAACGTCAGGATAAGGCGAGGGTTCGGTGGACGGGCCAAGGATTGCCACCGCCGCTTCCATCAATTCCTCAATCCCCCCTCCATGAATTGCGCTAACCGAATAAAGGTTCTCGAAGCCCAACTCGGAAAACTCAGCCGCTCCTTTTTCCGCTCGTTCCGTGTCCACTTTATTGATCGCGACAAGGACCGGCCTTCGGCTTCGATGCAATTTCCCGGCCACTTCCTTGTCCAAAGGCACAACGCCTTCCTGCACATTCACAACGAGAATGACGCATGCCGCGGATTCGATCGCCAGTTCAACCTGTTCCAGCGCCGCCCGGGCGATCACGTCGTCCGCTCTTTCGCGCCGCAGCAAGCCGATGCCGCCGGTATCCACGAGCGTAAACGGCTTGCCGTTCCATTCCGCTTCAGCAGTCACGCGGTCACGCGTCACGCCCGGTTGATCATGCACAATGGCGATGCGCTTGCCGGCAATACGATTGAACAACGCGGACTTGCCCACGTTGGGCCGTCCAACGATGGCGATGAGATTTGACACAAAAACAAGATAAAGGATTTACTCTTGCTCGCGCAAATCATTGGAACTAATTTCGATAAGCCAAAAATACCCGGCAATTATTGCGATGGGAGCCTATGCCATCCGATTCCCCTCCATCCCTATTAGTATCCCGAGGGGGTTTCCCGGCGGCGACCGCGCGTTCCATTGCCATACGGCCCAACCATAAGGGCGCCGTCGCAGAGCTTCCCAATCCCATACTTGCGACGAATCTCCTCAAACACCAACCCTCCCTTCTCCGACTCCCGTGCCACAGTCATCTTGAACGCTTCACTATCACGCATCGCCACCCTGTTTTCGCCTGATTTTTGTTTCATCAGGTGTCAAACCTATTTCAGGACGGAACCGCATTCTCGCTTTTTCCTTTTTCCTTTTTTCTTCTTAATTGGTAACCTTCGCCTTATGTCGAAATCCGCATTGGGACGCGGTCTGGGCGCGTTGCTCGGAGGCCCTCTGACTTCGCCCGCGCCGGTGCCCACTCAGATTCAATCCGTCGCCGCCGCTGGCCCGGCAGCCGCCGACCCGCTCGAACGCGTCCAAAAGGCGCCGTTGGACAAAATTCGTCCGTCGGCGCTTCAGCCACGCAAACAGTTTTCTGACGAATCCTTGCGCGAACTGGCCGATTCCATTCGCGAGCAGGGCATCGTTCAGCCTCTCATCGTTCGGCGGCGAGGAGATGTTTTCGAGTTGATTGCCGGTGAACGCCGCTGGCGCGCAGCCCAACTTTTGAATCTTGCCGAAGTTCCCGTCATTGAGCGCGAGGCAGACGACCGCACGGTCCTGGAATTGGCTCTCATCGAGAATCTTCAACGCGAAAACCTCAATCCCCTGGAAGAAGCGCTGGGGTATTCGCGATTGTCCAGCCAATTTGATCTGACACAGGAGGAAATTTCGGCAAAAGTCGGCAAAAGCAGAGCCGTTGTCGCCAATGCCCTCCGCCTTTTGAAGCTGCCGCAGCCCGTGCAGCACTTTATCCGCCAAGGCGAATTGTCCACCGGTCATGCCAAGGTCATTTTGGGCCTGGCGGACGAGTCATCTCAATCCCTGGCCGCGCAACGTGTCGTCCGGGAATCGTTGAACGTCAGGCAAACTGAGTCTCTTGTCTCCAAATTGCTCTTGCGCCCCGAAAAAGGGGCCGTGCCCCGCCCCGCCGCCGCTGCCGCCCCCGCGGGGGACCCGCATGTGAGCGATGTCGAGGGGCAGTTGCGGGACATGTTCGCCACCAAAGTAAAACTCAATTACGCGCATGGCAAAGGTTCGCTGGAGATTTCATTTTTCAGCGAGGCAGAACTCGAGCGCATATTGCAAATACTGGGAGTTTCACGAAGTTAAGACATGATACTTGAAGTGGTTAAATACGGCGACCCCGTCTTGCGGCAAAGAGGCGAACACATCGGCGAACTGACCGCGGAAATCAGGAAACTAATTGATGACATGTTCGAAACGATGCGCGAGCGCCATGGCGTTGGATTGGCCGCGCAACAAATCGGCCGGGCATTACAACTCACAGTGATTGACGTGCGCGACGCTAAAGACCGGCCCTCCACCATGGAATTGGATGGCAAATCCGCCGACGTGGACGCGGTCATGCCCCTGGTCCTCATCAACCCGGAAATCAAGCCTTACGGCGATACCGTGAAGGCGGCCGAGGGCTGTCTGAGTTTTCCTGAGATTTTTGGCGAAATTCCCAGGCCGGAATTTGTGGAAGTCAAGGCGCTGGATGCGGACTTCAAACCCATCGAATTTCGCGCCGGCGGATTGCTCTCGCGCGCGGTGCAACATGAAGTGGATCATTTAAGCGGCATTTTATTCATTGACCGCATGGAGAAAAAGACCAAGGACGAATTGCGCGATGAATTGGAGAAAATGCAGGCGGAGACCAAGGCTGAGGCAAAGAAGCAAAAATGAGCGAAAGAAATGGGTGGCAAACCTTGCAGGAACGCCTCGGCAGCGCCGTTATTGGGTTATAAAACTGACAGAAGTTTTGGTTCCCGGACGGTGTAAAGAAATCAAAGACTCGTCATCCCACCACCGACAATAGACGGGCCGCCAGTGAAATCAGCGGGTTATTGGGCGCCGACGACGAGCCTGCGCCAGCCGCCGGGCGGGCGGACCCCATTGACTTCGGACGGCCCCCATGTTTTTGGTTCGTATTCGTGGAGCGGCGTGTCGCTCTTGAGGACGGGGTCAACAATGCGCCAGGCTTCCTCGACATAATCTTCGCGGGCGAACAGCGTGGGGTCTCCGGCCATGGCATCGGTAAGCAATCGTTCGTAGGCATCCATTTCCCTGGCCGTGGGATGATGGCTGGCTTGCAGTTCGGTAACCTGGCTGACCGATTCATCTTCAGAGGCAATGACGTTGACACCGAGGGCTGAGATAACATCAGGGCTGATTCGAAAGCGGAAGTAATTGGGCTTGGGATGATAGTTCGTGTACATCGTCGGAGGTTTCCGGAGAGCGACGTCAATTTCGGTGCAAGTGACGGGCAAACATTTTCCAGCGCGGATAAAAAATGGAACGCCCCGCCGGCGCCAGGAATCAATTTCCAGTTTGACGGCGGCAAAGGTCTCGACTTTGGAATCGGCCGCCACGCCAGGCTCATTGCGATACCCTTTAAATTGTCCGCGGATGATGTCCTTCGGGTCAAGGGGCGGTATCGCTTTGAGCACCTTGACTTTCTCGTCGCGAATGGATTCGCTATCGGTGCGAATGGGAGGTTCCATCGCAAGATTGGCCGTGACCTGGAACAAGTGATTTTGGATGACGTCCCGGATGGCGCCGACTTGTTCATAGAATGCGCCGCGTCCCTGGACGCCGAAATCTTCGGCCATGGTTATTTGCACGCTTTCAATCTGGTGCCGGTTCCAAAGTGGCTCAAGCAGGGCGTTGCCAAAGCGGAAGAAGAGCATGTTATGCACCGGGGCCTTGCCCAGGTAATGGTCAATCCGGAAGATGTCGGGCTCGTCAAAAGTCTTTAAAAGAACGGCATTCAGAGCTTTGGCCGAAGCCAGGTCCCGGCCAAAGGGTTTTTCGATAATGACGCGGGCGCCCGTCTGGCATCGGGCCTGCGAAAGATGTTCCACGACCGTTCCAAATGCCGCGGGAGGTATGGCCAGATAATGCGCCGGACGCTGCGAGGCGCCCATCTGCTTGCGCAAGGCTTGAAAGGTCGCCGCGTCGTTGTAATCGCCATCCACATAACGGAATAAATGGCAGAGTTTTTCGAAAGCGGCGGGATCAAGCCCGCCATGTTTTTGGACGCTGTCTTTGGCGCGGGCCTTAAGTTGATCCAGATTCCAGCCGGACTTTGCCACCCCGATGACCGGGACGTTGAGTGTGCCGCGTTTGACCATGGCCTGCAGGGCGGGAAAGATTTTTTTGTATGCCAGGTCGCCGGTGGCCCCAAAGAAGACCAGCGTGTCAGATTGCGGACGCTCCATCTTATTTTGCCCCTTTCTTTTCCAAATGCCCGCCAAAACCATAACGCATCGCGGAGAGCAGCTTGTCCTGGTAATCAGCCTCGCCACGTGAGGCGAAACGCTCGTAGAGCGCCGCCGAAAGCACTGGTACCGGCACGCCTTCGTCAATGGCGGCCTTGATGGTCCACCGACCTTCGCCGGAATCGGAAACGCGTCCGCCGAATTTCGCCAGCTTTGGATCGGCCGTCAACGCGATCGCCGTCAAGTCCAGTAACCACGAGGCAATGACGCTGCCTCGCCGCCAAACCTCGGCAACATCGGCCAGATTGAGATCGAACTGATACAGGTCCGGATCACGCAAAGGAGTTGTTTCGGCATCTGTTTCGTCTGTTTTCTTTCCGATGTTTGCCGATTCCAATACTCCGAGTCCCTCGGCGTAGGCGGCCATGATGCCGTACTCGATGCCGTTGTGGACCATTTTGACGAAATGGCCCGCGCCATTTGGGCCACAGTGCAGATAGCCCTTTTCGGCGGAGCCTCCGAGTTTTTCCCGGCCCGGGGTGCGCGGGATATTGCCAATGCCGGGCGCGAGAGTGGCAAAGATGGGGTCCAGGCGTTGGACGATTTCGTTTTCACCGCCGATCATCATGCAGTATCCGCGGTCCAGGCCCCAAATACCGCCGCTGGTGCCCACGTCCACGTAATGAATGTGTCTCGCTGCGAGTTCTTTCGCGCGCCGAACATCGTCCACGTAGTATGAATTGCCTCCGTCAATGAGTGTGTCTTCCGGTTCCAGCAGGGGAATAAGGGAAGCAATGGTCTCATCCACGACACCGGCCGGTACCATCAGCCAGACGGCTCGTGGCTTCGCCAACGCCTTAATGAAATCGGCTGGCGAAGCGGCGCCGATCGCCTTCTCCGCCGCAAGATTTTTCACCGCCTCGGGCGAGCGATCATAAACGACGCATTGATGACCTCCCTTAATCAATCGGCGAACCATGTTCGCGCCCATGCGGCCCAATCCTACCATTCCTAGTTGCATAATCATTTTCTCCTTAAAAAAGTTGTTTTTAATCCTCGTTTTCGAAGGGGCGCCGTGCGGTTGTTTCCTGGTGAGCGCGCAAAGCCGATTCGTTCTCGATAGTCATATCCCGTTTTTCATCACGGACGCTTCGTAAATGCCCTCAATGGACTCGTCCATCAAGGCATCAAATTCCTCATCGGACTGTTGAGCCGACAAACCTTCAACTAACGCGCGGGAAAAGCTGGCCACAACGCCGTGCTGGCGGCGAAGACGAGCATTGCCTTCGTCGCGCGTATAGCCTCCCGACAACGCGACAACTTTTAAAACTTTGGGATGATGGACCAGTTCGTCATAAAGGTCGTTTTGTTCCGGCAGCGTGAGTTTGAGCATGACGCGTTGAGGCGCTTTAAGGCCGTTGAGTTTTTCGGAAACCGCCTGCTTAAGCAGCGACTCAGCTTCAGCTTTTTTCGGACAATGAATGTCCACTTCCGGTTCAATAATCGGCATGAGTCCGGCCGCCAGGATTTGCGCCGCAATCTCGAACTGCTGTTGAACAATGGCCTTGACGCCGGCGGGGTTCGACTGATTGATGACCGAACGCATCTTGGTTCCGTAAATGCGTTTGGCGCTGGCCCGGCTCAGCAGGACCGGCAGGTTGGGCATGGGTTTCATCAATTGGACACCGTCCTTTTCCCCGGCTAGACCCTTGTCCACTTTTAAAAATGGCACCACGCGCTTGACGGTCCACAGAAAATCGGCGGCGGGTTTGCCTTCAATGTCGCGGTCCATGGTTCCTTCAAACAGAATGGCGCCAAGAATGCGGTCGCCATTGAATGCCGGCGTGGTAATGATGCGCGCGCGCATTTGGTGGACGAGAGCGAACATTTCTTCCTCGCCGGCCCATGCGCCTTCGTTGATACCGTACGCCTTCAAGGCTTTTGGGGTGCTTCCTCCGCTTTGATCCAGCGCCGCCAGGAAACCGGGTTGTGTCCTGATTTTTCGCTCTTGTTGTTCTTTTAAGCTGGATGTCTTCATATTGGCGCTTTCATTTTTCGGTAACGACGGATGAGGTTGTTAGTTGAGCTATCGTGATTCAATCCCGGTTCGGAACTGCTTTCCAATTCGGGAATGATGCGCTGTGCCAGCGCTTTGCCCAGTTCCACCCCCCATTGATCGAAGGGATTGATGTTCCAAATAGCGCCTTGAGTGAAGACGCTGTGTTCGTAAAGAGCCACCAGCGCGCCCAATGTCTTGGGAGTAAGGCGTTCAGCGAGGATGGTATTGGAGGGACGGTTGCCCTCAAACACACGATGGGGCGCCAGCCAATCAGGCGTGCCCCCGGCCTTGACCTGCGCCAGCGTCTTGCCGAAGGCCAGGGCTTCAGTTTGGGCAAAAACATTTGCCATGAGCATGTCATGATGATGGCCCATCGGGGTCAGCGTTTGCGCGAAAGCGATAAAGTCGCAGGGAATCAGGCGGGTGCCCTGGTGAATCAACTGATAGAACGAGTGCTGTCCATTTGTGCCGGGTTCACCCCAAAAGATCGCTCCGGTGTCGTAGGTCACCCGCCCGCCGTCGAGCGTGACGTGTTTTCCGTTGCTTTCCATCGTCAACTGCTGAAGATAAGCGGGAAAGCGCTTGAGATACTGCTCGTAAGGCAAAACAGCAACGGTCTGAGCGTCAAAGAAATTGGCGTACCAGACATTCAGCAACCCCATAAGCGCCGGCAGATTTTTTTCAAATGGAGCCGCGCGAAAATGCTCGTCCATTTCATGAAAACCGCTGAGCATGGCGCCGAAATTCTCCGCGCCAATCGCCAGCATGGTTGATAACCCGATGGCTGAATCCATGGAATAGCGCCCGCCCACCCAGTCCCAAAAACCGAACATGTTGGCGGTATCTATGCCGAATGCGGAAACCTTTTGCGCATTGGTGGAGACAGCCACGAAATGTTTTGCCACGGCCTTTTTATCGCCGCCCAGGGCTTGCAACAGCCAGTCACGCGCGGTTTCGGCATTGGTCATCGTCTCGAGGGTGGTAAAGGTTTTGGAGGAAACAATGAAGAGCGTTTCCGCCGGATCAAGACCGCGGACAGCTTCCACAAAGTCTATTCCATCCACGTTTGAGACAAACCGGAAAATCATTCCGCGCTCGCTGTAATGGCGAAGCGCTTCATACGCCATCACAGGTCCCAGGTCGGAACCGCCGATGCCGATGTTGATGACATTTTGAATGCGTTTGCCGGTATGGCCTTTCCATTGGCCGCTGCGAACGCGATTCGAAAACGCAGCCATTTTATCGAGAACGGCGCGGACTGCGGGCACGACGTTTTTGCCGTCAACCAGGATGGTTGCATTGGCGCGCGCGCGCAGCGCGGTGTGCAGCACCGCGCGATTTTCAGTGACATTAATCTTCTGACCGCTAAACATCGCGTCAATTCTCGAGCGCAGGCGGCATTCTTTTGCCAGTTGCAGGAGTGATTTTAAGGCCTTGTCCGTGATGCGATTTTTGGAATAGTCCAAAAACAGGCCGGCGGCATCGGCGGTGAAGCGTTCGCCGCGCCTGGCATCTTTGGCAAACAAATCCCGGAGGTGAAGTTTCTTGAGCTGTTTGCTGTGCCCTTTGAGGGCTTTCCAGGCCGGGAATTGGGTGAGTGATTTGGCCGGTTTATTCATTTTCCTGATGTGACTTTCCTTTTGTGCCTGGAAATGACGTCCTTTGCATTATGAGGAGATGATATTGAAGCGTGGCTGGAAGCGCCATTCCTATCCCACAGGCGAAATCCGCCTGGAAAGGCATTGTCATTGCTGACAGCGCGGCACAGAGAGGGAAGTTCGTTCAACAATCTCACGTTACCTCCTCCGAGCGCAACGTCGTCCGGCTCGAAGGCCGCGATCAATCGCGCGATAACATCGGCCACAAGCTTGCGCCATTTCTTCCTGCCATACTTTTTCAAGCCGCGCATCCCCACATAATCTTCAAACGTGGATGAACGATAAGGAAGATGAGCCAACTCCATGGAGGCAACTTGTCCGGGCAGGATTAAGGCCGATCCCAGGCCGGTGCCAAGACCCAGAAACAACATCTTGCCGCGCCGGTAACTTCCCAGCGCCTGCATCGAGGCATCATTGATGATTTTAACCGGGCATTTGAACGCCTTTTGGTAATTGAAATCAACCCATCCTTTTCCGAGATTCCACGGCTCCAGAACCGGCTGATTTTTGACGACGGGACCCGGATAACCAATTGAAACGGCGTCGTAAGGCCAGCCGGCCGCGATTTTTTTAACTTCCGACACCATTCGTTTCGGAGTCAGGTGCTTGCCCGAATCAAATTTCCGATGTGTTTTATGTCCGGTTGCCAGGACCTTGACGTGCGTTCCTCCAATATCAACGACTAACACTTTCATGGTTTCAGCGACGGGTCGCTTACGCGGCCCGTTTTAGCGATTCGGTCCTGGAAACAAGCACCTCCATTAAATCATTCCAGGATTTTACAAATGATTTGGCCCCCTCGTCCTGCAGTTGCGCAGCCAGGGCGTCAATGTTGATGCCCGCCTTGTTGAATTGCCGCAAAATATCTTCATGAGGGCCGCCGCCGGCCGGCATGATGTGGCTTATTTCGCCATGGTCGGCGAGGGCGTTCAAGGTCCCTTCAGGCATGGTGTTGACCGTATTGGGAGCCGCCAGCGCTTTGATGTAAAGGACATCGGAAGCTTTCGGGTCTTTGGTTCCAGTACTGGCCCACAACAAACGCTGCGGTCGTGCGCCCGCGTTATAGGCGCGTTGCCAGCGGGGTGAACCAAGCAGGTCACGGAAGGCTTTATAACTTTGGCCGGCAACGGCAAGGCCCAATTGATTATTCAATTCCGCCGGCACTTTTCCCACGACAGCGGCGTCCCATCTGCTGACGAAGATTGAAGCCACCGAACCGACTTGCGGATCAAGTCCAGCCTCAATCCGGCGCTCAATGCCGCGCATGAACGCGTCGGCGGCAGCCAGGTAGTGTTTATGCGAAAAAAGCAGGGTGACATTGACCGGCACGCCGGCAAAAATCGCTTCTTCGATAGCGGGTAAACCCTGTTTTGTGCCTGGGATTTTGATCAAGAAATTGGGCCGCCCGGCCCGTTGATGAAGATCCTTGACCGCTGCGAGCGTCCCGGCGGTATCATGCGCCAGGAGGGGCGAGACTTCCAGTGATACCCAGCCATCCACTCCGTTGGTTCGATCGTAAATGGGCCGGAACATATCAGCTGCGCGGACCAAATCCTGGATCGCCAAAGTGAAGAAAAGGTCTTCGCCCGATTTACCCTGGCTTTGACATTCGCAAATCGCGGCATCGTAGGCCGCGCTCTTCCTGAAGGCGTGATCAAAAATCGTCGGGTTCGACGTCAGTCCGGTTACTGAAAAATCATTAATGTAATGTTCGAGCGTGCCGTTGTTGAGCAGGTCGCGTGTGATGTTGTCGAGCCAGAGACTCTGGCCCAGGTTATGGAGAAGTTCCGTGGCTTTCATATTTTAAAGAATATCATTTGACCATTCCATACAGATACCCTTTGCACACCTGCCTCGCCTGTCAATGAAAACCTTAAAGACCGATGCGCCTTTCTCGCATCCGCGCCGGACCCGGCAGCTTGCAGTTTGAAGAGAGCAATCTTGCACATTGCCGCCTTATCTAAAACTTCTTTTGAATTTTCTTTGAAATGTCATTGGCATTTTAATGGCTTAAGGCTTCTTCGCACATCAACATGAAACAAGAACCAATAATATTATGAGCACATTGCGAGAAGCATTTATCAAAACATTGAGGGACACCTTCGATGCGGAGCATCAAATCATTAAAGCCCTGCCGAAGGTTATCAAACACGTTCAAGACGACGATCTGCGCGATGCCGTGGAATCGCATCTTGAAGAAACACAAGAGCACGCCGAGCGTCTTGAGCAGGTCTTTGAAACACTCGGCGAGCCTCCGAAACGAAAAAAATGCAACGGCATGGCCGGTCTTATCGCCGAAGGCGACGAAGTCATCAAGGAAGACGAAGGCGAAGCCGCCTTAATCCTGGCCTTGCAAAAAGTCGAGCACTATGAGATCGCCGCCTACGGCGCATTGGCCTCCTGGGCAAAGCTTTTGGAGGAAGAGGAGGCCGCGGGCATCCTTGGAGGAATACTGACCGAGGAAAAGGAGACGGACGAAAAATTGACGGACATCGCGCGGGACATCGTCAATTTGGATGCAGAAAGCCAACCAGAAAAAAGAAAGGCGGCTTAAGAGCGCGTTTCAATATTGAACCGATTCACGAATCCGCGCTTGTGGCCTGTCGAAATGCAAAAAAGTCGGAGACTTCTCACCCGGCGGCCCTTTTGCGAGCAGCTCTGGTGGGGCATGCCTCGTCTCCCTTGAGAAACGATGTTTTGATGGGCTATTTAGCCTAGATTAATTGGAAAACAATGCAAAGAGCGGCTGATTTTGTCGGCCGCTCTTTATATTTGTTCAGCGCGGCTCGCTGGCAAAAATCGCGTCCAGGGCGAGGCCCGGCGCTCGAAGCGCAAACCCCCGACGACGGCCGACGCCCCCATCAACGCCGCCATTTTGATGATTGTCTTGAGCGAGGTGATTCTGGCGCTACAGTTGCCATTCGCTATGATTCCTCTGCTGCATTTCGCCAGTTCCCGCGAGAAGATGGGCCAATGGCGGCTTGGACGGTTTCTGTTGATTGCCGGCTGGGGTTCGGCTTTGATTATTACCGCCTTTGACTTGTATGGCCTGCCGGACGCGGTGAAACAGGCCTGTCACGTTGTCGTCGGTCATTGATGAAAATTTGAAAATGTATAAGAAGATTCTTGTGACGGTGGATGGCACGCGTTCAGACCGCGCTATCATTGAGCATGTCAAGCCGCTTGCAAAACTAATGGGCAGCCGAATCGTGCTGCTCCATGTTGCGGATGGATGGGCGGCACGGACTTATGGCTCTGACGCGATTAGCCCGGAAATCACCGAGGACGCCGCCTACCTGAACAAGGTGTGCGCTGAATTTCGGTCAGAAGGGATCGAGGCAAAAGCGGAACTGGGTTACGGCGACCCCGGAAAAGAGATTGTCAAATGGGTCGAGCAAAAGGGCTGTGATCTCGTGGCGATGAGCACGCACGGCCATGGTTTTCTCGCCGATTTGTTTCTCGGCAGCGCATCGCGGCGCGTCCGGCACAGCATTGACGTACCGGTCCTGCTGCTAAAGGCAAAGTAATCGCCGCAAACGGAGTTCAGACCGAACCAGGATTGTGGCCCGCGCCGGCAGACTGAAAAATGCGGCTATTCTGCCGCCACCTCGGGGGTGAACGTAAAATCGGTGTTCTCAATGGAAACCTCGAAAGGCTTGGCGACCATTCCCTGCAATTCAAGCACACTCAATCCGGCCATCTTACCGTCCGACTTTTTGGATTCAAACGTGAGCGTGATCTGAATGTCTTTGCGATCCAGAATTTTAGGGATCATCCGGCAGTCTTGGCCCGCGCCAATCGAAATGCAGGTTTCATAGTTATTAGTCATTTGGAGAATACCCAGGTCTTTGACATTGGATTGAGCCGAAGCTTTAGCCGCGGGAGCCGGCGCGGCCGCTTTCGAACAGCCAAAAAAGCCGGCCACCGATACAGCCGCGCTCGTAATGAGGCTCTTTAAGACCATAAATTAGCTACAAGCAGCATATTTTGGGCCGAAATGAAGACGAACCGCAACCTGGAGCGGAACGGGCAGCCCGGCGAGGTTCGCTCTTTCGCGGATCGCTCCAGCGCTGCAATGCTTTGACGTTCCGTTCCTTGACACATGTCTTTTTAAGCTTCATCTTCAAGCAAAGGAATTTACGAATGAGCGCGCACAATTTATTCAATTCGCTGCAATCGTTTGACCTGGGAAATGGCAACCGAGGGCAGTGCCATTCTCTTCCGGCATTAGAGAGGGCCGGGGTCGGCCCCATATCCAAACTTCCGGTTTCCATTCGGCTGGTTTTGGAATCAGTTTTGCGCAACTGCGATGGTAAAAAGGTGATGGAAGAAAATGTCCGCGCGCTGGCGAACTGGAAGCCGAACGAGCGCCGGACCTCTGAAATCCCGCTCCTGGTTGCGCGAATCGTTTTGCAGGACTTCACGGGCGTTCCTTTGCTGGTGGATTTGGCGGCGATGCGCAGCGCCGCCGCGCGCATGGGCAAAAATCCGAAAATCGTCGAACCGCTTGTGCCGGTGGACCTGGTCGTTGACCATTCCGTGCAGGTTGATTTTTTCGGAAGTGCCGACGCGCTTCAGCGCAATCTGGAAATTGAATTTCACCGCAACCGCGAGCGCTATCAGTTATTGAAATGGGGAATGCAGGCGTTCGACACTTTCAAAGTCGTGCCTCCGGGAATCGGCATCGTCCATCAGGTGAATTTGGAGTATCTGGCCAAGGGTATTCTGGCGGACGATTCTGGCCTGTATTATCCCGATACACTCGTGGGCACCGATTCGCACACAACGATGATTAATGGTCTGGGCATCGTCGGATGGGGCGTCGGCGGCATCGAAGCCGAAGCCGGGATGCTGGGGCAACCCGTTTATTTCCTGACTCCTGACGTTGTGGGCGTCCATATGAGCGGCAGTTTGCGCGAAGGCGTGACGGCCACGGACCTGGCGTTGACGGTCACACAATTGTTGCGCAATGCCAAGGTCGTGGGCAAATTCGTGGAGTTTTTTGGTCCCGGCGCCGCCGCCTTGCCAGTTGTGGACCGCGCCACCATAGCGAACATGGCGCCCGAATATGGAGCGACGATGGGGTTTTTTCCCATTGATGGTGAATGCGTCAATTACCTGCGGGCGACCGGCCGCAGCGAGGAGCATTGCCGTCTCTACGAAAATTATTATCGTGCCCAAAATCTCTTCAGCATTCCGGACAAGGGCCAAATTCAATATTCGCAGGAATTGGAATTGGACCTGGCCTCAGTGGTTCCCAGCGTCGCCGGGCCGAAGCGTCCACAGGACAAAATTGAACTGCCCAAATTGAAACAGGAGTTTATTTCCGTTTTTTCAAAGCCCGTCACGGAGAACGGCTTTGGAAAATCGGCGGAGGTATTAAAAGAATCATTCCGGGTGGACTGCGGCAACGGCGACGGCATGGGCGGCGGCAGCCAGGAACCGGTTTCTGACACACTTGCCAAATTGCGCAATACCAATCCTGCGACCGAATTGGAAATGGCCAACAACCGTCCAACTCCAGATGCGGTCCATAAGCTGCATGCGAAAATGTGCGGGGGGGATATACGGCACGGTTCGGTCCTGATCGCCGCGATTACAAGCTGCACCAACACCAGCAACCCCAGCGTAATGCTTGGGGCGGGATTGCTGGCGCGCAAAGCAGTTGAACGCGGTTTGCAGGTGAACCCGCTTATCAAGACGTCACTGGCGCCCGGTTCGCGCGTGGTCAGCGACTATTTGAACAAGGCCGGCCTCCAAAAGTACCTGGATGCGCTGGGATTTAACCTCGTGGGTTACGGATGTACGACCTGTATCGGCAATTCCGGCCCGCTCGCCACGCCCATCGAGGAAGCAATTTCGAAGCACGATATCGTGGCCGCCGCGGTCCTGTCAGGCAACCGCAATTTCGAAGCGCGCATTCACCAGAATATCAAGGCGAACTTTCTCATGTCGCCGCCCCTGGTTGTCGCATTTGCCCTCGCCGGGCGCGTGGACATTGACATGAGCCGCGAGCCCATCGGCAAAGGTAAAGATGGCCAGGACGTCTATTTGAAGGATATCTGGCCGAGCCTGCGGGAAATCCGTGATGAAATGCGGAATGCGCTCCAGCCGGAAGCCTTCCGCAGATTATACCGCGACTTCGCCGGACAAAATCCCAAGTGGAATGAAATTCCATCCTCCTCGGGAAATGTTTATGAATGGGACACCCAATCCACCTATATCCAGGAGCCGCCGTTTTTTGAAAAATTCTCGATGCAACCCGGCCAGGTGCGGGAAATTAAAGGAGCGCGGCCTTTGGCCATTTTTGGCGACAGCCTCACGACCGACCATATTTCTCCGGCTGGTTTCATCAAGAAAAGCTCGCCGGCTGGGAAATACCTTATCGAGAAGGGCGTCGGCGCGGAAGATTTCAACAGTTACGGTTCCCGCCGTGGCAACGACCGCGTGATGACTCGCGGGACGTTTGCGAACGTTCGCATAAAAAACCTCATGACGCCTGGTGTGGAAGGGGGCGTGACGAAAATTCAGCCGGGTGGCGAGCAAATGAGCATTTATGACGCGGCCATGAAGTATCACGCAGCCGGGGTCCCGCTTGTGGTGTTGGCCGGGCAGGAATACGGCACCGGCAGTTCGCGTGATTGGGCCGCCAAAGGAACAAATTTGCTCGGCGTTGCGGCGGTTGTCGCGCAAAGCTTCGAACGCATCCACCGCAGCAATCTAGTGGGAATGGGTGTTCTGCCATTGCAGTTCAAAGAGGGCGTTAACGCGCAAAGCCTGAAATTGGACGGCACGGAAATGTTCGACGTCCTGGGACTGTCCGGCGCTCTCAAGCCGCAACAGGAGGCCACCTTGCGCATTACACGGGCAAATGGACAGGCCGAAAGCATTCCCGTGAAGTGCCGAATTGATACGACCATTGAGATTGACTATTACCAGCACGGCGGCATTTTGCCGTATGTGTTGAGGCAGTTGATCGCCAAGGCGAAGTAATTTACGATTTTCGATTTGCCATCGACGCGGGCAATTTTCATGGGCCGCGCGCCCGAAACCGCGCGGGCAATTCGCGATGGATAGGCAGCGGCGACACCGTCGTCTTTGTGCTCAAAACAATCGCGTAGAAGGTAAATTCCACGCCTTTTTTCTTTTTCTTTTCGGTTGTTCCTCCATTCTTTGCCCATGAAATCCATGACGGGTTATGGTCGCGGCGACTGCGCCAGGGACGGTTTCAAAATCACCGTCGAACTGGGCGCGGTCAATCGGCGGCAATCTGAAATCTCGGTCAATCTTCCCCGCGAATTGGAAATGCTCGAGTCTCCGGTGCGCGATGCCATCCACGCCCGCATCACCCGGGGCCGGGTGACCGCCCGCATCAGTGTGCATTCCTGTGAAGGAAACGTTTGCGCGCGGATGCACATCAATAAACGCCTGGCCGCGGCCTATGCCGGGGAACTCGCGCGGTTGGCCAAACAACTGAAGCTCTCCGGAGGCGTGACTCTGGACCAGATTGTCCGCGCCCCAGGCGTCTTCCAGAGCGATGAAGAACTCGTCGAGGGAGATAAAATCTGGCCTGCGGTTGAAAAAGCCCTCCATCAGGCGCTTGCGGCATTGGTGAAAATGCGCGAGCGCGAAGGCGCCCATCTGGCAACCGATCTCAGCGCACGCGTTGCCATCATGCGCAAGGCCGTGGACAAAATTCGGAAACAGGCGCCATTGACTGCTGAAAATTACCGGCGGCAACTGATTGAACGCGTCAAAGCCGCCGGGATTGATAATATTGCCGCCGACGACGAGAGGTTGCTTAAAGAAATTGTCTTGTTCGCCGACCGCGCGGACATTGCGGAAGAACTGACGCGGTTGCAGAGCCATTTCCAGCAGTTCGACGATTGCCGAAAATCGCCGGAGCCTGTGGGCCGGACACTCGATTTTTTGGCCCAGGAAATGAACCGCGAGCTTAACACCATCGGTTCAAAGGCCAATGATGCCGTCATTTCCCGTGAGGTCGTGGTCCTCAAAGCCGAACTCGAACGGTTTCGGGAGCAGGCCCAAAATGTGGAATGAAGAAAGAGAAATCGAGCCCGCTGCTGCTCCTTATTTCCGCGCCTTCCGGCGGCGGCAAGACAACGCTTTGCCGCCAATTGCTGCGCGCCCGCCGCAATATGGTCCGGGCCATAACCTGCACCACTCGCCCTCCGCGCCCG
Organism: Limisphaerales bacterium; assembly: GCA_050737335.1. GTDB lineage: Bacteria > Verrucomicrobiota > Verrucomicrobiia > Limisphaerales > UBA11358 > UBA11358. The sequence continues at coordinate 22,144 of JBOHXA010000531.1, forward strand.
GATGAAAGGGACAGCGTTGACTATTATTTTTTAAAACCGGCCGATTTTTTGCGTCGCGTTCAGGCGGGAAATTTCCTGGAACATGCCAGCGTCTTCGGCAACAGCTATGGCTTATTGAAATCCGAGCTGCTTGGCAAATTGCGTTCCGGGAAGGATGTGCTGTTAAATGTGGATGTCCAGGGCGCTGCCACCCTCCGCCAGGCCGCTCAGGCCGAACCGGAACTTAAACACGCCCTGGTCACGGTTTTTTTGACTCCCGTTTCGCTGCCCGAACTTGAACGGCGATTGAAAAAGCGGGGCGCCGATTCGCCGGAAGTCATTCGCCGCCGCCTCGCTTCAGCCAAACATGAAATCGCCCAATGGAAAAACTTTGACTACTTGCTAATGAGCGGGACCAAGAGCGAAGATTTGCGCCTGGCTCTGGCGATCATCGAAGCCGAAAAAATGCGGATCAGGCGCGCCACCGCGCCAGCGTTCTAACGTTTCAGGATCGAAGCGAATCCCGCCCGGCAGGCGCCGCCGCCACGGGCGCCGTTTAGTGAATGCCATTCATACGATTAGACACCGCCAGACAACAGAAGCCACTTTAACCGCTCAGCGCTCTCGCCGCGTCGGGTACAATGAAGAGCCGCCAACGCTTGAATCTTTTGTAACTCAACTTGAACGTTGAGTTTGCCGTGCTAAACTTCTGGTGCATGATTCTGGCAAATGAAGAATTAAGGAGCCTTGTCGAATTAATACATCAATCGCCCCATACGCTGTTGGGAATGCACGCTTTAGGAGATCGGGCGGGCGTGGTTGCGCGCGCCATGCTGCCCGGCGCCGCCAAAGTCGAGGTCCAGCCGGTCCACGAAAAAGACAAACCGTCGTTCGCCCTCGAGCGCATTCCGAATACCGATGTCTTCGAAGGGGTTACCAAAATCGCCAACACCGTCTATGCCTATGACCTGGTGATCACCGACCACGCCGGGCGCACGCGGCGTACCCGGGATGCTTTTTCATTTTTGCCGACGCTGGGCGAAGCGGACCTGTATTTGTGGGGCAAGGGCGACGAACGCAAAATCTATGAGAAGCTGGGCGCGCAATTGCGCGTCATGGACGGCGTGCATGGAACGAGCTTTGCCGTCTGGGCGCCGAACGCCCGGCGGGTCAGCGTCGTTGGCAATTTCAATAACTGGGACGGTCGGTTTCATCCCATGCGGCTGCTGGGGGCCTCGGGGGTGTGGGAAATTTTCATTCCGGGAGCAGGAGAAGGCGCGCACTACAAATTTGAAATTCTCAACGCCCGCGGCCAGGTCAAATTGAAGACGGACCCATTCGGCTTTTTCTTTGAAGTGCCGCCAAAAAACGCGGCCATCGTGTGGGACACAAAAAAGTTTAAATGGACCGATGGCCAGTGGTTGGGCGCGCGCCGGGAGCGCGACACTTTGCGTTCGCCAATGAGCGTTTACGAAGTCCACGTCGGTTCGTGGAGAAAGAAGACGCCTGCTGAATCGTGGAGTTATCGTGAACTGGCCCAACCCCTCGCGCTTTACGTCAAACGAATGGGCTTTACGCATGTTGAATTCCTGCCTGTGGCCGAGCACGCTTTTTATCCTTCCTGGGGCTACCAGGTGACAGGTTTTTTTGCGCCCACGAGCCGTTACGGCACGCCCGAGGATTTTCAATTTCTTGTCAATGCGCTTCATGAAGCGGGCATCGGCGTGATTGTGGATTGGGTGCCCGCGCATTTTCCGCGCGATGATTGGGCGCTGGCCCGATTTGACGGCACGGCTCTTTTTGAGCACGAGGATCCCAGGCGCGGGGCGCATCAGGATTGGGGCACCCTCATTTTTAATTATGGCCGCCACGAGGTCTCGAATTTCCTCATGGCGAACGCGCTCTTCTGGTGCGATCGCTTTCACATTGACGGCCTGCGCGTGGACGCGGTTGCTTCCATGCTTTATCTGGATTATTCCCGCAAGGAAGGCCAATGGCTGCCCAACCAGCATGGCGGGCGGGAAAATCTCGAGGCGATTGATTTTTTGCGCAAATTCAATCATATCGTCCACGTCGAATTTCCGGGGATGATGACCATAGCCGAGGAATCCACAGCCTGGCCTCAGGTCACTCGTCCGCCGTACATCGGAGGTCTGGGCTTTTCCTTCAAATGGAACATGGGCTGGATGCATGACACACTTGATTATTTCAGCCGCAATCCCATTCACCGGAAATTTCATCAAAACGACCTGACTTTCGCGATGCTCTATCATCATCACGAAAATTTTATTTTGCCGCTCTCGCACGATGAAGTGGTCCATGGCAAAGGCTCATTGCTCCGGCGGATGCCCGGCGATGACTGGCAGAAATTTGCCAACCTTCGGACGTTGCTGGGATATCAGTGGTTTTTTCCTGGAAAAAAATTGCTGTTCATGGGAGGCGAATTTGGCCAGAGCAATGAATGGAACGAAAATGGGCAGCTGGATTGGTGGCTTCTTGAGGCCGGCCCCTATCATCAGGGCCTGCAAAAATTTATTGAAGACTTAAATGCGATTTATGTCGCCCGGCCGTCGCTGTGGCAGGCGGATTACGATTACAGCGGCTTTTACTGGATTGATTGCGCGGACAATGAAAACAGCGTGTTGTCTTTTATCCGCCAAAAAAATGACGGGTCCGAGCCGATGGCCGTTATTCTCAATCTCACGCCGGTGCCGCGGCCGAGATACCGGATTGGCTTGCCGCGTTCGGGGCGCTGGCGCGAAGTCCTGAACAGCGACGCGGGCGTCTATGGCGGCAGCAATAAAGGGAATTGGGGCGAGATTCACGCGCATGAGCACAAATGGCACAATCAAAAATTCTCCGCGGAAGTCTATTTGCCGCCGATGAGTATTAGCGTGTTTGAATGAAGGTTTGGACTTGGCCGCCTCAATGGATTAATGGACTGATCGCCAAGCCGCTGAAAAAGCGCAGAGCGGGTTGCCCGGAGCCGATTCATGTCCGCTGCTACTACGTATATGGTTCACACCCCGCGTGGTCGAGGCTCGCCGTGGAGCGCGGCCTGGATCATGAGGAATTCTCCCACATTTTCAGCGGTCACCATGCCCAGGAGTTTGCCATCACGTAGCACGGGCATTGAACGACAATCGGAATGTTTCAGCCGGCTGAAAGCGGCTTCGGCCATTTCGGAGGGGTGGGCCGCCACAAATTTAGTGTCCATAACGTTGCCCACTGGCGTGGAGTGGCCATTTTTTGCCAAACCTTCCACCAGCCTGGCCCGCGTGAGCAAACCGAGAATTTGATCGCCCCCGTCCACCACGGGAAAATCCTGCTGATATCCCGATAACAGATGGTCCGCCGCCTGAGACAGCGGTTCCTCCGGCCGGAGGGTTTTGAAATTAGTAATCATCACGCGGCTGACGGGTATGCCGCCAAGACCGGCCTTCATTTGCACCATGCTGGACTCGGCTGCCGCGCCCATCCAGACGAATAACGCGACGAAAAGCAGGATCGGAAATTTAAATAAACCAATAATCACAAAAACCAGGGCCATCGCCTGGCCGACATTCGCCGCGATGTGCGTGGCGCGAACGTAGTCCATTTTCATTGCTAAAAACGCCCGCAATACCCGTCCGCCATCCATGGGAAAGGCCGGGAGCAGATTAAAGAGCGCCAGAACGACGTTCACCAGGAGCAGTCGCCGCAAGAAATTCGCGCTCAGAATCGAAATGTCGTTGAGATCAAAGGCGCGAATTGGCTGCCCAAGAACAACCAAAACGACAAATAAAATAATGGCGAGCGCGACATTGACTGCCGGCCCGGCCAGGGCCACGGCCAATTCCTGGCGTGGATCCTCAGGGATGCGCTCGAGCCGCGCAACTCCGCCGATGGGCAGAAGTGTAATGTCGCGCGTGCGAATGCCGTAACGCCGGGCAGTCAACGCATGGCCGAGTTCGTGAAGGACAATGATGACAAAGACCGCGATGACGAAGACCAGGCCTTCAAAGGCATCGGGCACGCTATGCCGCGGCAGGTAATACAAGGCGCCAATCCAAAGCAAAAGGATAAAAAACGTGACATGGATGTATAATCCAATGCCCGCCACCGTCATCAGCCGAAATGACCATCGCATAAATGGATGAACTCCTCGCCTCGGGGCCTGCCAAGTCAATCAAGCGCTTACGCGGTCCAGAAACAACCGGGCAGACTCTCCGAGCACGGTTATCTTACCCCGTTGGCGAATTTTTGCCAGTGGAATTCAAAGAGCCGGCGGGGAACAGGATGCCATGATTATGCTATGAATATGTGGATAGTTTGACCAAATAAGCGTCAAAATAACATAAACTTCCCGCCGGTGAATGCCGGCTAAATCAAAACCAAGGTCGAAAACGGCTATTATAGCAACGCCACGGAAATGGTGCGCGACGCCGTTCGACGCATGCGCGAGCATGACGACCATCATTGTCGGCTTCTGGTGGCGCTCGAAATCGGTGAGCGCGACGTTCCCGCAGGCCGCGCTCTTCTCTACACGCCGGATTTGCTCAAGCAGTGGAACAGGAATCTCGGACCCACGCCGCCAATAACCGTCCGGCAAATCCTGATGTCATCCCCTAAACGTCGCCCCGAGCTATCGCAGCAGGCAGAAGAGGATCCAGGATTTTGTTAGTGGGTACTGCGCTGAAGACTAACCCTCACTCCCGTGGGTGCGGTGAACGTCGCCGTCCCCTCATGATCCGTGACAATCACTTCGCCAGAGGAAAGAGTATATCGAGTATCCGGAAATAATCCGCAAATCTCGTAGGCTCTTTCATTGTGTCCGGGAATGCGAAGACTAACGCGACTTTTATCGTACGACACGGCTGTATCTCCCATTTGATAATGAAATGCCTTCAGGCCGAAGGGTTTTATTTGGATGCGATTGATTTTGATATCAATTCCATAAACCATTTCACGCAGGATCATCTCGGTGATTTCGGGATATTCATGGTAATAGGGCGCCCGGATTGATTTTCCCTGGGCATTGTAACGTTCAGTCAACCAGGTATGGTTGAGCAAATCGTCCTGGATTGGCCGGAAGTATTTGTAAAAATTTGTCATGTCTCCGATCGCGCGGCGCGCGGCCAGGTCCAGCCACCAGATTCGGGCCATCGCGGTGGCGGAATCGCCCGTGTTTCCTCCAAAACAATCCTTGGGACCGTAGTATTTTTCCGAAACCCAAGTGCCTCGATTTGCCGGGTGCGTGTGGGCGCCTGAATCGAGCCGGCGCATCACGGCGGCAGCCTGCTCTTTATCCGCCGCGCCAAACGCCACCGCGGCATAATTGCCGTCATAGTCCACCATATCGCGCTCGGACCAGTCAGGATTGCGTTGAGTGATATAATGATCGTGGCCATTCCATAGGCCGGCGTTCAGTCCTTCCTTAATCGCTTCGGCCATGCTGGAATACCGCGTGGCGGTTTTTTCATCTCCGCAGAAGTGGGCCACAGCGGACATTTCCGGCAACAAATGCAGAAGCATGGCGTTGCTGTCGAGCGTGTAGCCCCGGCGGATGAAAACGTCTATGAACAGCGGTCCGCCAACTTTAACCAGCTTTCGCGCCGGATCGTAGCAATCAAGGACCCAGTCGGTCGCGGATTTCAATTGCGGATAATGTTCCTTCAACCAGGATTCATTACCTGTGGCATCCGCGTAATCAATGGCTGCCAGCACCCAGAAAATGTTTGGACCGGTTTGGGTCGCGTGTGAAATCGCGATATATGTGGGAATACCATCAATAAAATGATGGGGCACTTGGCCGTGATTGAGATATGCCGCGGCCAATTCGAGGATCCGGCGCGCCTGGTCCTGCAAATACGGATTCCCGGAAAAACTCAGTGTATTGACGGTGGACCATGAATCGGGATCAAAAAATGTGTACAAGTTTCCGTATGCCCTTTTTGGCGTGGCCAGGGTCGGATAGGCGCTGCCCTCATGCTTGAAAGTCCCGAGGACTCCTGCGGCGCTTCCATAAATGGCAGTATAAAAGGTTCGCAAATCCCGCAGTGGCATTGGGTTGCCCGGCCCAATCGCAAAATCAGGAAATGCATAATTATTTGGGAAAATGTTCAGGGAAACCTGAAATACGGTCCCGGCCCCCGGAACGGCAACCGCGAAGTCTTTCCAATCGGTCTTTTGCCATTGTTCCGGCGCCGGGCTTTTGCCGGTGAAAATGGCTTGCAGTCCCACAGTATGATTGCTGTCGCAGGAACGCATCGCCCACGCATTTCGACTGCTGGACGCATCCGGCAGGACCGCAACGGAGCCGCGGCAATTATCCATGGTGTAAAACGTTTCCAATTGGTTGGTTGTAAAAAATGTTCGGTCGCCGCAACTGACATATTGAACGACGCCCTTTTGGAAAAAGCCGTTCATGAACCATTGATTTGCATAAACGCTAATTTCGACAGCCTTCACCGGGCGGGCGCGAAGAATCCTGGTTTGGGCGATCAACGAAAACTTGCGGCTGTTTGCCGACAGCGTGAGCGTCCAGGTCCCCGTCGCTTCGGGTCGAAATTTTTGATCTCGGATTCCATCAATCTGCACGGTTAGTTCCCTGGAATCCCGCCGCAATATTTTATACGTAATGGATGAACCCGTGTCGGACGAGGAATGGATTTTACCATCGGAATCAACGGTTTCGAGGACAATGCCCGGTGTGGCCAGGTTGGTCGCCAGCAAATTACAGCCGTAATGGCCTTGACCGGAGAAGTCGGCTTCCGCAACATCAATCGAAGGATGGCGCTCATTAAATTCCAGACGGACAAATCCGTTGTCCATGATGAGGTGATGGTCCTCGACTTTGAAGGATGGGGCCGCCGCCACGCACGGCAATAGGGAACCGGCCAGGACAATGAGCAATGATAGGACAAAACGATTTAGCATGGGTGACTGATATAATGCCATTCAATCGTGATCAATCAAACGGTTTCCGAAAGGAAAAATGGAAAACCGATCCCAAAGTTGCTTCTGGCGGGGAATGGCGCGTTGCGCCCTCACCGTCCGATAACGGGTGGAATATGCCAGCACAACGTCCCGCCACGCTGCTTACGCCGCTCGGGCCCGGCATCGTGAGCCTCTCCAGATATGTTTAGCCCTGAACGACAGAATGCGATCAAAAAAATAGTACGGAAGCGCCGTCGCATTCATTTTGCGGCCCTGGAGCGGCTGGTCCACGCGTCGCCGGCCACCTTGCGGCGCGATCTGGCCGAGCTTGAAGAGCGAGGCGAAGTGATTCGTGTCCACGGCGGCGTGCTGGACCCTGCCTACGTGAGGGCCGAGATGTCCTTTGACGAGCGCATTGTGCGAAATGGCGCCGCAAAGAGGGCGATAGCCGCTGTGGCCGCGGATTTGGTGCCGCCCGGGGCGACGGTCCTGGTGGACGCGGGTACGACGTGCCTGGAAGCGGGAAAAATTTTGCTTGCGCGCAAAGACGTGCGCCTGATGACGCATTCGGTGGCGTTAGTGCAAGCTGCAATCCAGGGAAACGCCCCGGTTATTTGCCTTGGCGGTGAACTCCGAAGAGTCAGCGGAGCGCTCACCGGCGCCGCGGCGCTCTGGGCATTGCAGCGGATCCACGCGGACATTGCTTTGATCGGCGCCTCGGGATTGGACCCGGGCGATGGTTGTTCCACCACGGAACTCACTGAGGCGGAAATGAAAAGAGGGTTGATAGCCCGCGCCGAGCGGAAAATACTCCTGGCCGACGTCGGAAAATGGCAAAATCCGAGCACAATTCAATTCGCTGGCTGGGACCAATTTAACGATTGGGTTAGCGACAAACTGCCTGAACGCCGAGGAGCCAGGCGCCTCCGCTCGTCAGGTTTAAAAATTCATGCGCCGTGATTTCGAAAATATCTCGCCGTAACTTTCTCAAGACAGGGTTTGCGCTGGGCGCGGGGTTCCCGTTTGCCGACGGTATCGGCCAGGGTTTTGCCGCTGATACCGGTGACATTGCAAATTCTGTTTCGCTGTTTGGTGACAAAAGCCCGTCTGTGGTTTACACATTCGACTCGCGTCCATTGCGGAAACTGGACCTAAAAGTGCCTGCGAACGCGGAAAAAATTTGGGAAACACTTCACCTTTTAGCCGCGCTTCAGGGATTGGCCAATCGAGGATCGCCGCGCTTTTATCTCTTTTACTGTAACGCGTTTGACGTGGACACCGACCAGTTTTGGTTTGACTGGTTCCGTGGCGAAGATGGCTGGCTGGCGGGCGCGGAAATTCGCCCGCTAAGAAACGTTGCCGATGCGGTTTCCACTTTCCGTGACGCTTTTGAGGGCTTGGTGGTATATGACCCTAATGTGCCGGCGACATCAAACCTTGCGTCCACTGCCGCCGGCGCCGATGGGTTGTTGCCCGTGCGATTGGACCGGTCGCAAACGTCCCTGTTCACATTGCTTACGGAGCGCCTGAACCTGCCGGTGAAACTTTGGCTGGCGCATCCGGATGGCAGGCCGAAGTTTACCGCATCCGGCGAGGTATCGGATTACAAAATTCGTTCATCCGGCAGCGCAAAAGTGGATGCATATCTTTGGGCGGCTGAACGCTGGCTTAAGACCCGCTCATGCAGCGGCCGGGCGGCCGCGTATTATGTGGATGCGTGGTGGCTACAGCGCCCGTTCATAGGCGGACCGGAGATGCACACCCTTTCAAACCATGATTGGTTTGTGTCCCGGCGCGCCTTTTTCTTTGACCTTTCCCCCTGGGGAGACGAGGCACCCGTGGATGATCCTCATCAACCCCTGGGCGCGGATAAATCCGGTTTACTGTCGCTCTTGCGGGACCTGTACGATTGCGCCGACGGTGGTATCACCAAAATTGGCGGGTTTCCTCCGTGGCTATTTAAATACACTACATTTGGCGGCGCGGGCAAACATGATGGAGTGCCCACGGAATGGGAGTTCATCCGCCTAATATCGCAATTCAACGCCTATGCTGAAGCCGACGCCGCCGGCCTGGGCGGCATGGCAAATGCCTCTTTCTTCCAACATTATCCCTTGCAGGCGCGTTATCGGCAGCCAAATCCAAAACCGACGCGTCAACAGTGGAAATCCCGCGGACTCATCCGTGGAAGAAGGAAGGTCGCCAGGAAGTTATTTGTTGGGCACTATGTTGGCGACTATGACGGGCCCTCCTGGCTCTATAAAGCCGTGCCAAAATTTTTTCGTGATCCTGCCCGCGGCGACGTCCCGCTGGGCTGGGCGTTTGATCCGAACCTCGCCGACCGCGCGCCACAAGCTCTGGCTTATGCTTATCGCCATGCTACCGCTAACGATTTTTTCATCGCGGGCGATTCCGGAGCCGGGTATCTGAATCCGCGTGGACTGATTCACCGTCCGGATTCAGCATTGCCTGATGGATTGAACGCGTGGGCGACCTATTGCGGCCCCTATTTCGAACAGTGGGGAATGACCATCACGGGGTTCATTTTGGAAGGGGCCAGCGGCGCCACAACAGAAGCCGAATTTGCGGCGTATCGCCAGTTCAGTCACGATGGATTGGGGACGGAATATGAATCAGGCCCGGCCGTCGTGGCGGGCAATGCGATATGCCCGTATCATGATTTGCCGGGCACTGCGGATGAGGCCGCCCGGGAAATTGCGAATTTTGCCAAAGCCCATTTGGATCAACCGAATTTCCTATGGGCGCGCGCAACTTTGAAATCGCCACAGTGGTATGCGGACTTGACGGAAGCCGTCCGCAAACATTATCCGGAGCTTGCCATCGAATTTGTTGATCCGTACACATTTTTCGGGTTAATCCGGATGGCATATCGGTGAATTGGCCGAAATTGTTCTTGTCTCCCGTATTGAGGTGGCGTAAATCGTAAATCATAGATGAGAAATGCTTTTACATTAATCGAGCTGCTCGTGGTTATTGCCATAATCGCGATTCTCGCGGCGATTCTGCTGCCGGTCATGTCCAGTGCGAAGGCAAAGGCCCAGGAAACCTACTGTATGAATAATGAGAAACAACTCATGCTGGCGGCGACGTTGTACATGAACGATAATAAAGGAATCATTCTCCCATTATGGATCCAGCAGGGGGCCCCTGACTGGCAAAACTTTTCGTATAGTCCCGCACAGTTTTCAATCCAATCGGCGGATGTTTTATGGTGGCCCGATAACCTCCGAATGGGGGGTGAAGGAGTTAAACGCGAAATGGTGGATTGTCCCGCGTTGACCCAACCGGCCACGGGAGCTGGTGGCGGTTCCTATAGCGGGAGCCTGCCGCTCGGCATCGGCATGAATTTCCCCGAATATGGATGGACCGAGCCGGACGCAAACGGTCCGTATTATCCCGGGCCTTACCCAGGCCAATCCAGTGTCAGCCAGCCCAGCCAATCCATCGTGTTTGCGGATGCAGCGGGAATTTCCAATCCCACAGAGCCTGATGCGGACAATTGGCATGAGGTTCCTGGTACTGGCGCGGTTTATTTTCGCGTGCCTTCGGATGGCGTGGGCTATCCCACCGGCGACTCGCGGTCTGTTCCGCGCCATTTGAAACACGTAAATGCCGCCTTTTTCGACGGTCACGGCGCAGCGATCAAAAACAGCGCGATCGGTTACCAAGACCCCCGCACGGACGGCGGCGCCCTTTGGCCCAGAAGCAATGACGTACCGGGCCCGTAGCAGAAACTGGATTAGCGACGTAACGGATTGTTCGGAGGCCCGGGCGGCGTCCCGACCGCCACGGGAACCATTGCACTTCGTCTTCCTCTTCGCAACGAAACGCCGTCGTCGCTTGCATTCTGCATTATTCGTCCGGCCCCCTACGCTCAAAATGGGGTGGCATGCTTTGGGCTAATAGAAACTGTAACTGTAATAGAAAATCGAAAAAACGAGGAGGGCCATATGT